>JAQBHK010000546.1:0-5004 GCA_032127815.1 Desulfobacterales bacterium | reverse complement strand
AAGGCCGGGTGAGGATCAGCGGTGCCAAAAATGCCGCGCTTCCCATACTTATTTCCTCCCTCCTCACCGAAGGTTGGAACACCTATACCAATGTTCCCAATCTTAAAGACATCCAAAGCACACTGCATTTGCTGTCACACTTAGGGGCGCGGATAGAAACCGACAAAGATACGGTTCGAATTGATGCCGGCGGTCTTTGCAAGCATGAAGCCCCCTATGATCTGGTCAGGAAGATGCGGGCGTCTGTTCTGGTTTTGGGACCGCTTGTGGCCAGGCTTAGAAAGGCGCGGGTTTCATTGCCCGGAGGCTGCGCCATCGGTGCGCGCCCTATTAATCTGCATCTTAAAGGCCTGGCTCGCTTAGGCGCTTCGATTGAACTCAAACACGGCTACGTTGAAGCTTTTGCCGAGCGCCTGAAGGGAAACGAAATTTATTTTGACATAGTTACCGTTACCGGGACCGAAAACCTGTTGATGGCGGCTGTGCTGGCAGAGGGAACAACCGTATTAAGGAATGCGGCCCGTGAGCCGGAAGTCGTTGCTTTTGTCGATGTATTGAATCAAATGGGTGCCAACATAGAGGGTGCCGGCACTTCGATTATTACCGTACAGGGAGTCTCCGGGCTGAAACCGGTCTCGGTTAAAATTATACCTGACAGGATTGAAGCCGGTACTTTCATGGTTGCAGCGGCCTTGACCAGAGGTGATGTGACGTTGACCGATTGTGAACCCGGTGATCTTGAAGCGGTTATGCATAAATTGAAATTAACAGGTACTGCCATCAATGTTGAAGATAAGTGTATAAGGGTTGTAGGAGCCGATCAGATCGCCAGCGTCGACGCCAAGACCCTGCCGTATCCGGGATTTCCCACCGACATGCAGGCCCAGTTTATGGTGCTGATGTCGGTTGCCGGCGGGCTCAGCATTATTTCTGAAACCATTTTTGAAAACCGTTTTATCCATGTCAGCGAACTCAAGCGCATGGGGGCTGACATTACCATCTCCGGCAATACTGCTCTGGTAAAAGGCATTCCGCATCTGTCCGGAGCGCCGGTCATGGCTACCGACCTCAGGGCCAGCGCCTCGCTGGTTCTGGCCGGCCTGATTGCCCGCAACATAACCGAAGTCCATCGCGTCTATCATCTGGATCGCGGATATGAAGCCCTTGAAAAGAAATTTGTCCGGCTGGGAGCCGCGATTAGGCGAGTAAAAATCTAGCCTGAAAAACTTGGCTCCTCTGGGTCATGTCAGAGACCTATGGCTCTGCCGTAGAGTTTTGTGTCTAAAATCACAAATTCCAAGCACCAAAAAACAAACAAGCTCCAAACTACAAGCACCAAATATCAAATAAATTACAAATTCCAAGTCTAAAATTCCAAACAAGGGCTAAAACTATTTTTTTATTCTTTTGTTTGTTATTTGTATTTTGTTATTTGGGATTTCCCCTTTCGGTCATTGTTATTTGTTTGATATTTGATAGTTGTTATTTGGAATTTAACTTACTCCATTTGAGGTAGGTGCACCCTTATGGGGTGAAATCAAAGCCTGGTCCTATGGGACGGTTATTTATTATTTCTCGTGAATGATGCCGGTCAGGGGCAATTTGAACATTCGGTTTCGAGCCGATATCCACCAGCATCTGCCCAGTTTCTGGCAGCGTCCATCAGTCTGGGGTGGCCGCAGTCAAAGTAGGCCTGGGCGATCATGCTGTTTCCGCTTTTTTCCAAAATATCGATCAGCTTTTCGATACCCTCGTCTACGCCCAGTTCCATAAAGGCATAAACTCCATATTCGATTGACCTTTCGTCGCCCAACAGTACATCATCAAGCAGGACTTGTTGGGTCAGTTCCCACTCTTTAGACAAGAGCTCCTTCTGTCCTTTGGCTACTTGATAATGTATGCGGTCAGCAGGGGTTTTGGGTTTCCAATTTAAGTTGTCGAGGGCTTGGGCGGCACTGTAGCGAATATTCCAATCGGTCAAAACCCCTACCAGGGCAGGGATGGCCTGTTTATCGCCTATTTGGCCTAAAAGGGTTGCTGCTTTATTGCGCACCCAAACCGATTCATGATGCAGCCTAACAGCCAAGGATCCAATCGCCGGAGCACCAATTTTAACCAATACCTCTGCGGCGGCATTGTTTATATCCGGGTCTTCGTTCTCCCAGGAAACAATCAGAGGCTCGATTGCCGGAGCTCCGATGTTTACTAATACTATGGCGGCCATATTTTGTATATCCGGATTGTCGGCCTTGAGCATTGAGATCAAAGGCAAAACAGCTGGAACACTAATTTTTTCAAGTGTTGCAGCGGCAGAGCTTTTTAAATCCTGATCATCATTATCAAGAACACCGATCAAAGGCTCGACCGCCTCGGCACCGATTTTTATCAGCGCCTTAGTTGCCGAAGCTTTCAAATCTGTGTCTTTATCCGTCAGTTTCAAGATCAGAGGTTGGGCGGCTCTCCCATCACCGATCAGGCCCAGTGCCGCCATCGCTGACACCTGCACCGCTGGACGTTGGTCATTTATCAGAGCGATCAAAGGCTCGACCGCTCTTTTATCTTTGATTCTACCTAAAAACCCTGCTGCTCGACACACATTATCCGCGTCGTTTTCATTTAGTTGGGCAATCAAGGCCTCGACGGCGGCCGGGCCGATTTTTACAAGCTGTGCTGCTGCTGATCTTTGTACCGCTCTGGAATTGTCATCGAGCCCCAAAATAAAAGCCTGGGCAGCCAAATTACCGCTTATTTTGCCAAGCGCTTTGACGGTTTCCAGCCGCACTGCTTCCGATTCATGGTTCAGCAAAACTGCCAGCGGCTTTACGGCCCGCTGGTCTTCTATTCGGCCAAGCACGGCAGCCGCTCGCCAGACAACCTCCGGATCATTGTCTTTAAGTGCTGCAATCAAGGGCTCAATGGAATGGGGACGGTAAACAAACAGGGTCTTGGCAGCTTCATACTGTACAACCTGATTTTTATCCTTTAAAACAGTAATCAGCAGTGGAATTAATTGTTGATCGCGAAATAGGGAAAAGGCAGTATCGGCTTTCTGTTCCAGTATGCCTAACAAGGGGACTGCGATCAATTCCTCGATGACATAGGGGTCGTAAACCAACGCTGCTTTGGCTGCTTGATACTGTACAACCTGACTTTCATCTTTCAAAACAGCAATACGCGGCGAAATCGCCTTGGGATTACCAATCAGGCCCAACGCAGCAGCGGCTGCCATGCGTACCTTGTCTGATGTGTGTTTCAGTAAACTCATCAGCGGTTCGGTTGCCTGCCTGCAACCTATTTTGCCAAGAACTGCTACTGCTTTCTGCACGATATTCGCATCGTTGTCGTTTAGCGCGGCAATTAAGGGCTTAACAGCAGGTTGATCGAATTTTATCAAGGCTTCCGCCGCTTTATGCCGCACAAGGGGGTCCTCTGTCCGGAGCGCGGCAATCAGGTGGGGAATCGCCCGCTTGTCGCCGATTTGGGCCAGTCCTTCAATGGCTCTGCTCACCACGTTTTGATCATTATCCTGCAGCGCGGCAATCAAAGGCTCAACCACCTGTGCGTCATTGATGCCGGCCAGCGTCCCAGTCGCCAGATAACGCACGGAAGGGTTCGGATCTTGTATCTTGTGCTTCTCTTTTCCAAGTTTTGATCCGCACCCAAAACCGATGCTCAAGCAGAACAAAATCAGCAGGATTGCATGCAATGTGATCTTGCGATAACATGAAAAATGGAATTTATTCAATATGTTGACCACCTTAAAAAGGATATTATCTTTTATTTGAATTCATCCCGCGCTGCAAGCAGCGGGGAATTTAAATTTAAACTAACAGATAAATGAAGTCTAAGTCAATTTTGTTTTGGAGTAGTAAAATGCACAAAAAGATGTGCAAACGCACAGATTTATGTGCAAAAGACGCCTTTTTCGGATTCCAATCAGCGTTACTGCCATAACTTTTACATCCAGCTAAATTCGCTTGCGGCAGACCGGCATTGAAGGTTTAAGTATATTAGAATATCAAGACAGCCGGGTTGGCACAGAATTTGAAACCGAAAGACGGCATGTCTGATAAGATTTATTACCGTCCGGTTATTCCCTTGCTGTTAGCGCTGATCGCCGGTATTGCTCTGGGCTCTTGGATTCCGGGGCATAGACTCCATGCCGGTTTACTGATTTTGCTGTGCGTCGTCTTAATTCTTTTTTTTATTTTTAAAAAAAAAGCCGCATTGATTTTACCCCTGGTTTTTTTTACGGCCGTCGGCTATCTTTGCATCCAGCCATGGCTGACTGCCACGTTTCCTTCCAATCATGTTGTTCATTTTTGTGACACACATCCTTTTGAAATTGTTGGTGTTATCGACAACAGGCCTGAAGCGGCTCGCAGTCGGCTCAAATTTATTTTACAGGCAGAAACCCTGGGTGCCAAGAAAGCCTCTTTTGCGGTTACAGGCAAAATTAAGGTTACAGTATCCGGAAACATACCCGGGCTTTTCAGAGGAGACCGAGTCGCTCTGGTCAGCAAAATAAGATCGATACAGAACTTTAAAAATCCCAAAGGATTCGATTACAAGCGTTACATGGCCTTCAAAGGAATTCGAGCAAGCGCCTACGTTGCGCAAGAACGCCTCACCATACGCCAAAGGCATATAAAAAAAGGGCTTGGACGCTTAATAGACGACGCACGCAGCAGTATTTGCGGTCTGATCGAAAAGGCCGGGTCAACAGAATCGCAAGGGGTGTTAAAAGCCCTTATTATCGGCGACAGAGACACGATTTCACCTGATTTGCGAAAAGCTTTTAACCGGGCCGGCGTCGGTCATCTGCTGGCAATTTCCGGGCTTCATATCGGTATTGTTGCCACCGGGGCGTTTTTCAGTTTGGCCTGGCTGCTTTCTCATTGCAAGCCGTTACTGTGGCATGCCTGGAGCAAAAAGGCAGCAGTGGTTTTATCCATGATTCCGGTGTTTGCCTACGGTCTGCTGGCAGGGATGTCACCGTCAACT
>JAQBHK010000545.1:0-14896 GCA_032127815.1 Desulfobacterales bacterium | reverse complement strand
ATGCCATAATTTTGTTTAAAGCCTTTTCCACTTCCATGGTTCCGCGAATGAAACTACCCTTGGCTACAGGGGTCAGTCTATATTTTTTGAGGGCAAGCTTAGCCCCCGTGAGGCCATCTAAACCGTAGGCATCGTCCTGATAAAACACCCCTATCTTCTTGAGGCCCAAATTTTCGACAAAGTGCCTGACAGCGGCGGCCGTTTCTTCATAATATGAGGCCCGCACATTGATAATATAACGCTTGAAAGGCTCCCTTAGAGCGTGTGCCCCTGTAAATAGCCCCAACAGCGGTATTTTGGCCTTTTCCACTATGGGTATAATCTCAACAGACGTTGGAGTGCCCACATAGCAGAAGAGCCCAAAGACCTTATCTTCGTTAATGAGCCTATTCGTATTTTTCACGCATCGAGGTGGATCATAGCGGTCGTCGTAAGCGATGACCTTGATCTTGCGACCATGAATCCCGCCCTGTTCGTTCACGTGATTGATAAAGGAAAGAGCCCCGTGCAGCGTTTGGGTGCCCAGGTAGCCGGCATGGCCGCCCAGGGCCAAAGAGGAACCGAATGTAATTGAGTTGGGAGTAACACCGGGAACGGAAAACTCTCTTCTGATCTTTTGCCAATCGGTAATCAAGACAAACTTACCGCTTTGGATACGGGTAAAGTAGACTCTTTCCAGACCCTGATGGTCAGAAGGGCTGAATGAAAGCGTATTGGCAATCCCCAGATCATAATTCTGGATAGATTCTATGGCATCGATAAACAGTTCGCGATTTAAATTTCTTCCCCCCCGTTTTAGACCCTCCACCAAAACCCTGGCATTGATATAACCTTCTAACCCTACAAAGTTAGGCTCGTTTTGGGGATAATAACGCTTCAACAGCTCCGAGTACTCCCCGGCCCCCCACAGAAGAGATTGTGTTTCAGGTGCTTCAGGGGATGGAACAACCTGAGTCACGATAACCCCTTCGCCGTCTTTGCCAAGCTTTCTGGCCAGTTCGTCGGCACCAACAAAAGAGACATTATGAAAGATGGGATTAAAGCCTTTGGCCCTGGCCGCTTTGATAAACTTGGCGCAGGGATCATAAGTGCCGATCATCACCACCGCTTCCGCTCTGGAATCAATAATCTTGTTAAGTCCATCGTCTATGTTTAACGTTCCGCGAATATAAGTCCCCCTGGCAACCGGGGCCAGTGCGTACTTTTTCAAGGCCAGCTCGGTACCTCTTAATCCATCAAAGCCATAAGCGTCATATTGGTAAAATACGGCAATTTTTTTTATGCTCAGATCCTCGACCAAGTGTTTGACCATGGTCCCGGTTTCCTGATAATACGAAGCCCGCACATTTATCAGATAACGATGTAAGGGATCTCTCAGGGCGTTGGCGCCGGTAAACATTCCCACCAGCGGGATCTTGGCTTCTTCAATAACAGGAATGATCTTGCCGGTGGTTGGCGTTCCTACGTAGCAAAAAAGCGCAAAGACCTTATCTTGAATAATTAATTTTTGCGTATTGGCCTGGCATCTGGGCGGATCATATCCATCATCGTAGGCGATGACCTTGATCTTGCGGCCGTGGACTCCACCGTTTTCATTAACATAATTGAGGTAGGACAGGGCACCGTGCAGCGTCTGTGTGCCCAGGTAACTGGCATGACCGCCCAGAGCCAGAGAAGAGCCGATTAGAATTTCAGTATCCGTAACACCTGGGGCCGGCTCTGTTGCTGATTCAGTATCGCTTGCTCTGTCACATGAAGCTGTAAAAAAGAATATACATGCTAAAAAAGCAAATAATTTTAATACACTTTTCATCTATCCCTCTTTTTATGTGGTTCCCCGAACAAGAAAAGAGAGTGTAATCGCGGGCACTGTCCACAAGGGTTGAATCACATTTGCAAAGCGACTGTAAGGGCAAGCATGAGAGTAGAACTTCAGCCAGAGATAGCTTCTACCGGCATGTATTACAAACTAAGCTGGTGACCAGCAATAATAAGAGTGCCCCTTATGGATCTGTTTATGTCATCCTATTCTTTTGCAAATTCAGGATGGTAACAACAAATCTGATACACTGTAGCATGAAACAGCATGTATTTGTCCAGATATTTCTTGCATCCTTGCCACGCAATTGCTTTTTTTGATTACATTTCATTTTAAAGAAATCAAATTATTACTGAACCTTATTATTCTTACAGCCAAAAGTTTTTAAGAGCGCGGTTCGTATGATTGCAATACCCCGGTTTGAGATAACGCGAATTGTTTAGAATCTGAGTAATCTATGAGTGTGTTGAAAGGAAGGCGTCGAATTTAAATGTTATATATTGTGATTTATCCTTTAAGTCGTTATACTTTGTTCTAGTTCTCGACGCAGGTCGATATGTGTCTCTCGATGGTGTCAAAAAGTATTTTCGGTTCAATCGGCTTTGTAATATAATCGTTCATCCCCGTCTCCATGCAGCGTTCCTTATCTTCCCTCATTGCATGGGCCGTCATGGCGATAATGGGAACATGATGGTTACCAAGACCGGGTTGCGAAGACCGGATGATTCTGGTCGCTTCTAATCCGTCCATCTCGGGCATCTGCACATCCATCAGCACAAGATCATAGGGCGCCATTTCAAGTGCCTTGACGGCTTCTTTGCCGTTGGCAACCGCATCAGCTTGGTAGCCGAAGTTTTCTAAAAGACGCAGAGCGAGCAGTTGATTGATGGCATCATCCTCGGCCAAGAGAATGCGAACCTTCTTTTTCTTTGCCTCGGTGAGCGCGGGGTGGGTAACAAGTTCAGGCCTGCGTTCATTTATTCTATTCAAATCATGGCCCGGCGGCTGTTTTTCAAAAACGGCCGTAAACCAGAAGATCGACCCTTTTGACTCTTCGCTCTTAACGCCTACCTGCCCTCCCATCATTTCGGAAAGTTGTTTGGAGATGACGAGCCCGAGACCCGTCCCGCCATACTTGCGCGTGGTTGAGGTATCCACCTGGGAAAAGGTCTTGAACAGGCTGCTTTGCCTATCCGGGGGGATGCCGATGCCCGTATCGGTAACAGTGAAACGGATCGTGCTGTGAAATTCTTTCTCATTTTCCAGCGCGGCCCGGATGACAACCGCGCCTTTTTCAGTGAACTTGATTGCGTTAGACGCAAGATTGACCAGGATCTGCCGAAGCCGCCCCGGATCTCCCCGCAAGCCGGAAGGGACTTCAGCATCGACGATACACGTAAAATTCAGGCCCTTTTTGTGGGCCTGGTCGAACAACATATCAGTCGTATCTTTCACCGTCGTTCGCAAATCAAAGTCGATAATCTCCAGGCCGAGTTTGCCGGCTTCGATTTTGGAAAAATCCAGGATATCGTTGATGATCCTGAGCAGTGCATCGGCGCTGTTACGCACCATATCGGCCCAGTCACGCTGCTCGTCATCTAACTCGGTGTCAAGCAACAATCCCGTCATGCCGATCACGCCGTTCATGGGGGTGCGGATCTCATGGCTCATATTGGCAATAAAGGCGCTTTTGGCCTGGTTGGCGGCCTCGGCCTGCCGGGCCAGGTCTTTGGCCTTCTCCGTGCTTTCTTGCAACTGGCGGTTGGCGGCTTCTATCTGCGTGGTCCGCTCAAGCACCCGCTGCTCAAGCTCTTCATTTAGTGTTCTTATTTCTTCTTCCCGCTGCTTGCGTTCGTCCACTTCCGCTGCAAGAAATACCATGGATTGTCTTAACTGGCGCGTCATACTATTGAAGGTTACGGCAAGTTCGCCAATCTCGTCGCGTCTGGTTTCGGGCACTTCTCTGTCAAGGTCACCGGATTGAATTAAGCCGGCCACTTCAGCCAGCTCCTGAATGGGGCGAATAATACTGCGCACGGCCAAGGCAGCGATGGGCAACGTCATCAAAAAACAGGCCAAAAACACCGCACTCAATAGTTTAATCATTTGCCAGGTATTGGCCCCGGCAATACCCTTTGAATGCAGCGCTACAATGGTGCCTACATATTTTGTGCCGGAGTAAAGCGGAAGAAGTCCCTGAAAGTAGCCGGTATCATTAATGCTGATCTCATTAAGGATGATTTCATCCGGACTTTGCGGCCGTTGATCTTTTGCTCCCCTTATGTTCTTATCGTCAAGTTCGCCGTACGCCTTGATATTACCCACACTTAACCTGTCTTTGACAAAAATATTAATACTCATGTCGTTCAATTTTGACATCCGGTTAACAAAGGCTTCATCAAATCGTTGCACGGCCATAGCCAATCCCATTTGCCTTAGCTCGAAATGTTCGGTTTTCTCATTATAATCCTGCCCCATAATAGGCACATAAGAAACCAGGCATAAATAATCTTCGACCAGTTCCCAGCGATTCATTTCACGGTCCGGCATTGTGCCTGGCAAGGTCGGCTTAAAGCCCTGGGTGCTGTTTTTCTTAAACCAGGATTCGTTGGTCAGTCCTTGGCCGGGTTTTAAGAGAACAGTGTGTATGACAGGGTCGGGGAATCCGTGAACATATCCCAGAGAATATCCGTTATTGGTATTAACGGCAAATGCCGCCAAATCGCCATCAATATCATAGAGTGCCATTTTCCAGGAATTGGCGGTCTGAGCAATGCCATATACGGCCTCGGCCAGCCTTCCGTAGACATCGCCTGAAACTGACAAATCGCTTTCAGATTTCCAATATTTGGCCGTGTCTCGGATTGTTGAGGCCACGGTTCGCATGGTAGCCAGTTGGCGGGTGTCGGTCAGCGATTTTTCCTGTCGAATGGATATATCATCAAGAATGACCTTGAAGGATTTCCTTAGCAAGTCATTGGATGCCGCCAGGTTCTGTTTGTTAATGATGTATGATACGATCATCATTACAGCGACCAGAATAATGATATTAATGGCAACGGCTCCAAGGTTGAGTTGGGTTTTAAGCTTCATCTTCGGTATTTATTTTTCCATTCGCCAGGTTTAATTTCTTCCCTAAAAACGGTCTAATAATAGGATGTCTTTCTTTGGTTATCGGAATTTTAAACCCAAAGCTTTAATAGTTATTGGACTAATTTTCCGAAATACGAGCAGATTACCGGACGCTTTGACAAATCCAGAATTGCTTGCGGGAGTTTCATAAAATCGTAACACGATTTTATTTATCCACCATCTCCGACCAAAATAAAAGGTGCCCAAAAGAGAGGATGCGCATAGCTCGCCACGATCTTGCCGGTGGTGTTATCTTTCAAACCCGGGCCATCAGCAGCCCCCGTGTTACATGCTGAAAGAACAACCCCGTCGGCATTTAGCCGCTTTTAAAACCGTAAGGCGCAACCTTAGCACTATCCTCAAAGAGGCATTAAGAACAGGCGATCCGAAATTAATCCATAATGCCCAAATCAATTTAGGCGAAAAGTATTTGGTAATGGGCAACCTGCAAAGAGCGAACAGTGTGCTTGTAAAAACATGGCAAGAAGTCAAAAAGCCAGGAATTTCGTATACACGCTGGCGTTACAAGACCAGACTTCTGTTTGCTCTGGGTGAGCTATACCGCAGTTTGGGCGATAACAAAGAGAGACTTGATTTTATCCGGAAAGCTTTGAATCTGGCTCAAAAAAGTGGTGTAAAGAAGCACCAGGCCCGGGTGCTTATGATTTAGACTATTCATTGCTATATCTTGTTAAAAGACGGCTCATATCAACCTTGGTAAGTCTCTGCCGGCAGCAGATTGTCGAAATTTTTCCTTAAAACTTTTATAAAATGAGCCGGATGACGGCGTCCCTCTCAATGCGGGCAGATTAACAAGTTATTTGGCCTTTGCCCTTCTCAAAAGCCTCTTCTGTTTGTTTGATGAGTTATATCTCATTTATACCGGTGCAATAAAATTCAGATGGAATTTGATCGCTGACACCCGATACCCGAGAACTTTCAATTGAGCGTTTTCGCTCAATTGGGGTGTTATTATTATCAATCCTGGTCAAAGACTCTGCCGGGATAGCGAATCAGTTCCTTTATCTTGGCGTCCCGTATTTTTTTATCATGGGTCGATTTTTTCTCGAACGCAGCCCCCATTTTTTGTAAAAGTTCTTCAAATTTGATCGGTTTCAGACAATAATCAAAGGCACCTAATTTCATTCCCTCAATACTTGTTTCCACCGAAGCGTGGCCCGTAAGCAGAATAACCTCGACCAAGGGCTGAATCTTTTTGATCTCACGCAACGCTTCGATACCGTCCATACCCCCCGGCATTTTGATGTCGAGTATAATCACGTCAAATAATTGTTCTTTTAAAAGAGCGATGGCCTCTTCCCCGCTGGTAACACCGCTGGCATTCAGTTTCCTCTTTTCCAGCCGATTTACAATGGTTTCTAAAAAATCGATTTCGTCGTCAACGACCAAAATTCTGAACATATCCATTTTAATCTCCTTATCTGTTATTAGTACTAAGTGTTAACAATTGTACTTTCTTTATATTATTTTCTTTTCGGAGTTACAATCGGAAGTTTAACGCTGAAAACAGTCCCTTCCGATGCTTTGCTCTCTACTGTTATGGCGCCGCCCAATTTCTCGATAATATTATAGCTTACCGACAATCCGAGACCGGTCCCTTTACCGACCTCTTTGGTTGTAAAAAAGGGGTCAAAGACCTTTTTCAGGTTTTCTTCGGGAATACCCGGACCGTTATCCTTAACACTGATTACGATCCGGGAATCCTCTTGCCGTGTTTTGACATCAATCAATCCATCCTTTTCAATGGCATCGATGGCATTGTTGATCATATTCAAAAATACCTGTTGAAGCTGGGATTGATCACTGGCGATAATCGGCAGATCCGGCTGCAGGTCTTTTTGTATGTCTATGTTGTTTGTCCGGGCATGATTTTGCAAAAGTTCAATGGTCTGATTTAAAACATTATTAATATCAACATCATCCAAACGATGCTCCATCCTGCGGGCAAATCCGAGCATATTATGGGTTATTTTGCGAGCTCTTTCCACGTGCTCTTCAATTTTATCTACCGATTTTTCATACTCATTATAATTTTCACTTGCATGAAAATCTTCTTCCTCCAGCAAATCCCGCATCCATCCGGCCTTTTCGCCGATTATGGCAAGGGGATTGTTGATTTCATGGGCAATGCCGGCGGCCATCTTTCCCAGGGCCGCCATTTTATCGGACTGAATCAATTGTTCATTAAGTTCACTAATACCCCTGTCAGCTGCTTCCAGGCGCTTGAATATGAAGCGCAGGGCAAAAAAGGTGGTCATAATTATTGCCAGACAACTAAAGACAATAATCATGATTTCCGTATGTCTGGTTGTCAATAATCCGCCTTTCTCATCCGCGACGTTCTGGGTGATCACCAGGAGCCACTCATTATTTTTCAACCAGGTGCCGGCAACATGTTTTATTTGGCCGCCGGCCTTAATTTTTTCGGCAATTGTAGTCCCCTGGCCAAAAAGTGTCAGAGGCAGATTTGATTTGCCCAATATTTTGCCGGAAAAACGAGGATTTGTCTGAAAAACGCCCTCTTTATTGAGGATATAAGCATCACCTGATCTGCCGGTCTGGGCGGTCCTGACAAGCTGGTTAAACATGTCTGAATCGACTGTGGCTCTCAAAATCCAGCTCTGATAGTTACTGTATCCGCGCACGGCAATAATAAAATGCGGCATTTGGCGGTATCCCATGTAAACATTACTGATATATTTGCCCTTACTGACAACCTCACTAAACCAGGCCTGTTGAAAATAATTTAGTCCTTTTAGATTATACGGCCCGGCATATGCCAGGTGTTGACCGGTGCTGTCGATAACGCCCATGTCGATCAGGCCGTCCGTACGCCGGCTGATTACCTTAAACAGATAGGCCAGATTCTCCTGCTGTTTTAAGTCATCAAACTTATGAGTATCCACAATGGTGGTAAGGATGGCGGTTCGTTCCCTTAAAAAAACTTCCACTGCATCAGACTGGGACCTGGCCCGGTATTTTATCTGATCTTCAATCTTTGCTTCATAGGTTCTGGCGAACCGGTAATAGATCGTCTCTCCCAGAAATATCAGCGGAATAATGGCAACACCCAGGATGATGAATGTGATCTTTCTTTGGAGGCTTTTGTATATTGATATCCTTTTATGCAATCCCATTATTACAGACCTCGTAAGTTATTGCGTATTATGGTGTAACATTTTGGATAAAAAGCTCCGTTACCCCGCCAAGGAGTTGCGTTAAAAGGTTCACGGTTCAGCGGTTCAGAGGTTCAGGGTTCAGGGTTCAGAGGTTCAACGCAGAACCTTGAACCCTGAACCTTATAACCCAGACCTATCTGAATTATATCCTACCAGGACATAAATTTCCAGTATCCTAATACCGTCCAGCCCCAGAGAACGAGCCAGGCCAGGATGGTTACCGGCAGTCCGTATTTAACAAAATCCATTACTTCCAGCAATCTTTCACCGGTTTCAGGGTCCCGGCCCATGCCAAAGGTAATGGCATTGTTGGGAGTGCCGACCACCAGAAAATTTGCAAATGAGGAAGAAAAAGAGGTGATCAGCCCCACTTTCCAGACATGCACATGGGCCAGTGTTGCCATGGGGAGGACGATCGGCCCCAGGGCGGCAACCGTGGCGCCGTCACTCATAAAATTGGTCATGATTCCGGTCAGCAGGCTGACCCCTATAATCAACCCATCACCCTTGGTCAAAATATCCGGCAGCAAACCGACAAAGGTTTTGGCCATCCAGAGGGCGCCACCGGTGAATTTCAGGCCGACTCCCATGGCACAGGCGGCCGCATACAGGCCGACCACGTCAAAGGCCACACCGGCCTGAATATCGTCCCAGGTGACAATGCGGCAAATAAACATGGCCGCCACCGCATAAAGCGTAGGGCCGCCCAGACCGGCTTCTTCGCCCAGAACAATCCAGCCGGTGATCAGAAGGACTAAAATTACGGCCATTACGGCTTCTTTGCCGCCGAATTTAGGCATATTGGCCACTTCAGCCTTAACCACTTCGCTGGGATTGACATCCGGCACCTTGAATCTTGGCTTAAGGCGAATATACATGTAGGCTCCGATTACCACGGACATGAGCGGCACAAACGGCATACCGTATTTCATCCACTGCAAAAACGTAATCGGCATGCCGTATTCCATGAAGTAACCGACCATGATGGCGTTACGTCCGCCGGCGGCCGGAGATCCCGGACCACCGTGATTGGCCGCAAAACAGACGCCCAGCAAAAGGAAAATGGCCAGGGCCCGGTCTTTTTTAACGCCGTGCATTTTGCAGGTAACCTTATAAATTCCCATGAGCACGGGAATCAAAAGGGCTACCAGGGCATGTTCGGATAAAAACGCGGCGCAGACGGCAAACATTGGAAAAAAGACAAAGGCAAAGGCTTTGGCGCTTTTAATGCGGCTCAACAGAATCAGGCCGATCCGTTTGTCGAGCCCGGTCTTGGCAACCCCGACCGCCACCGCCAGGATGCCGAAGATGAAAAAGACGGCATCTTTCATATAAGCCTGGGAAATCTCATTGATCGGCAGGATGGCAAAAAGATAAATCAAAACACCCACCATAATATCGGTGGCGCCCAGGGGCAGGGCTTCGGTGCCCCATAAAAAGGCGGCCAGAAATAATATGGCAATCATTATCTTAGCTATCCCGGCGACCTCTTCAGCATCCATCAGGGATTTTCCCCCTTCTGCTGATGAAACCGATTTTTCCTGCTTGGTTGCTGAAAAGGCCTTGGGTCTTAACTTTTTGTTCACGGATTCAACAATGGTCTTACAGCCTTGGCCCAGTTTATACCCCGGCGGGCTGATTTGGGTCACCATGTCAATCATACTCTGCGGCGGCGGCAGAACAACTATAGCAGTAAAAACCACGGCTGCGATAATAAATAGCATCGGCTTATAGCCAGGCTTATTTTTCCAAAAACTGGTCTGACTCGGACTCTGAGCAATCGCTGTGTGTGCTGACATACATCCTCCTCAATCTGAATTTTGTGCCTTTATGACAATTTTTTTCATCACGAATTACACGAAGAAACACTAAGATTTTCTTTTTATCTTTATTATCCTTTGTGGCCTTCGTGATATTGAACCACTATCAATATTTTACTTCCTTAAAATCTTCTCTATTTCAAAGAACAAATCCTGCTCACGGATTATGCCCACAACCTCTCCTTTTTTCATCACAACCAGCCGCCTTTCCTGATTATGTACCATCATATGGGCCGCTTCCATGAGATTGTCATCGGCATCGATGACAGGCGGTACGGGAGACATGATATCTTTGATTTTTTTTGGGGCCAGTTGCCTGACCTCCCGCGTAAACATGCCGCTCCAGAACATGGTCGAATACTGCATACTGTCTGCCATGGAAGGCTTGGGAGCGGAAAGGTACGCCGGCATGATTACCGAGAGAAAGTCGGTAATGGCAACGATTCCCGTTACCTCGCCGCTATCGTCAAACACCAAAAAGGAGCGATGTCCCGTTTCCATCAGACGGCTGGTCGATATCTTGGCGGAAAAAGATTCTCTTAATTTTTCAACAGCTTTCTGAAGGGTATCATTCTCGTTCATGGTGGTATAATGTTCGAAGGGAATCATTACCTCTGCAACCGTCTTCTCTATAGCAGGGACAGGGACATCATCGGTTGTGGTGTGACGAAAGGCATCGGTGATCTTGCTGGCCAGAAGGTCTATATCACAGGGCTTTGCAAGGTAATCAAAAGCGCCTTCTGTGAGGGCTTCTTGTGCCGAGGGGAGGGCCCCATGGCCGGTAAGCATAATCACCGGAAGATGGGGCGAACGTTTTTTAATTTCTTTTAAGGCCTGGTGGCCGTCCATGCCGGGCATCTTAATGTCTAAAATCACCACGTCCGGTTCTTCGGTGAGTTTTTCAATGGCCTCTTCGCCGCTGCCTGCCAGAACCGTCTCGAATCCCCGCTTGTTTAAAATCTTTTTGGTAGTGGATCGAAACTGCTCTTCGTCATCGACCATTAACACTTTTATTTTCTTACTCATTTTGTATGCCTCCTTTGCGGCTAAACAAGATAATCTTGGACGCTTTTATTATTCTTGGCCCTTATCAACCTCTAGGTGCAACCAGGGGTAAAACAGACCAGAAAAGCAAAAACATAACACCGATCGATACGCCGATGATCACCAAGGCCTGGGACAGACTGAACCCGCAGCCTTTTACCATCCCCGTCCCGATCAGCCACCATTTCCAGGGCTCGGTGATCCAGATAAAAAACGGAATCCACGAGGCCAGCAGGGTTACACCGGCGGAAAAAGCGTAAACACTGAAAAACCGGGTAAACGACACCTGTTTGCCAATGGTCAGGGCCATCACCAGGTAGCCGAGACCGGCGGCTATCAACACCATACCGATGGCGTTGACCAAAAAGATACCCCCCATGACGCCTGGATTGGGATAGATGTTTTGAACCAGGCTACCCCCCGTAAAAAAGAGACTGGAAACCAGCAGAAAACCAGCAGACTGCCGTAACCCGATTTCCCGGGGAAGTTGGCTGAAAAATTTCCTGGGTGCTCCCAGCATTTTTGTGAGCGACTTAAAATAGAACCCAAAGGTTAATTTCTTGGTTTGCGGCATCAATCTATCTTTCTATCTTTCCCTAAAATAAGCCCAATTTTACCAAAACCCCCAGAAAAAGCATGATGAGCGTTAATACAAAGAAAAGCTTTCGTTCGTTTTCCTTGCTGAAATAGGTTTTGCCGTTGTTATGCCACAGCGTCTTTTTCTGTGGGCCGATATCCTCATGATAAGGCTTTGCCATAATAGAGATCTCCTCCTGCCCGGATGCGCTAACCCGGATATTTCATAAAACTATGGCGAGCGGGTCAGCGGCTCGCAGTAGTTTACTACAGCTTCACCCCTGAACGCTTGTTGGAGCGAAGCGGATTTATCCGCCTCAGGTGGACTTGTGCGCCTCAGGCCTAAATCCCGTTATCGGAGCCAATGCCATGAACGAATCAAGCGCGTGAAATCTTTGCGCTAAAACCCCGGCAAACCGCTGAACCCTCTAAAATTCCAGTAAATAGCCGTCAGCAGCAGCAAGGCAATATTGGCCACAAAAAAGATCGGAATACCGACCCGTAAATAATCCTTGGGCTCCAGATAGCCGCTGGCATAGACGATGGCATTGGGCGGCGTGCCGATAATCAGGCAGAATGCAAACGAAGAGGCCACCGCCGTGGACATCGCCATAAAGGGCAGATAAGTGGTTGCCGGATGAACCAGACCCGCCATATTCAAGGTGATCGGTCCGACGCACGCGGCCGCGGGACCGTCCGCCATCAGGTTGGTGAGCACGGCGGTCAGACCGTTGGAGACCGCCATCAAAGGCAGGCCTGAATCGACCCCCAGCGGAGCGAGAGTGTCGATCACGCTTCTGGCCAGCCAGTAGGCCGCTCCGGTGCCGTCAAGGGTTCTCCCGAAAATGATGGCGCCGGCATACAGCCAGACCACGCCCCAGTCGACCTTTTCCTGGTAATCGCGCCAATTAACCACTCCGGCCAAAAGGTAGGCGACCGCTCCGGCCACCGCAATCACCCCGATCCCCAGACGAACCGGGACGATGCGCAAATCATAGAACACTTTTTCGGTAAACCAGCCGAATACCATGATGACAAAAATTATCAGGGCCCAGATTTGGGTGCGGTTCCAGCCGCCCATTTTACCGGTTTCAGTTCTCAAGTGTTCCATGGCCGGCGCCAGAGAAGTGATCCGCGGTTTAAAACGCCAGTTCAACACCACCCAGGTGATGGGAATCATCATGAACAGATAGGGAAAACAATAGGTCATCCATTGAAAATAGCCGATATCGTAGCCGAACATGTCGGTCAGATAGGTCATCATGATCACGTTGCGGGCGCCCCCTGAAGGCGCGCCGGGCCCCCCGATATTACAGGCCATGGCAATTCCAATCATCAGCATTTTGGCCAGTTCGGGATCTTCCGGGACTTCCTTGGTCAGGCTGTTTTGGTAAAGCAGCATGCCGATCGGCAGAAACATGGCGGCCAGGGCATGGTCGGAAATAAACGCCGCCAGCGGGGTGATAATTATAAAAAAAGTCAGAGTGATCCATCTTATATTGGGAACCGCCAGCTTGCGAAACATTAGCAGGCAGACCCGTTTGTCGACGCCGGTTTTGACAAAGGCGGCCGCAAACATGAGGCTGCCCATAATAAACCAGCAGGCGTCGCTCCAGTAGAGCATGGCCACCTGCTCGCGGCCGACAACCCCGCAAAAAACAAGGATCAGCCCGACACAAAAGGAAACCCCCGGCAGCGGAATGCATTCGGTCAAAAAGCAAAAAACGACAAATACGCCCATGGCAATAGAAACCTTAATATGCCAGGCGCCCTTATCGGCTGCTTTTTTGTCATTGCCGGTCAAATTTTCGTATTTGAGGCCTTCGCGACGAAGTTCAAGAGAATTTTTCATTACGGCCGCAAAGGCTTCGTCGCTGACATTTTCTCGAATGTAACCCATGGCTTTTTCAAAATTTTTTGAATCCGCCGGAATTTTGTGTTTGTTGCACCATTTAAGGTCGCGTTTTAAAAATCGAGTTTTTTTAAGCGCCCCGATGCGCATGCTCTGTTCCATCATTTGAGCGGTTAAAAGCTGCCACTGGTCTACATCCGCGCTCTTCGTCTGGAACAGCTCCTGGGTGATTCTATTTATAACCGCCTTGGGCCCGACCTGGTATTCGGTGCCCACATCCTTCATTCCGTAAGGGGTGGGCATCATCAGAATTAGTGCCAGGAGAACAACCGGAAAAATAAAAAGTTTCCAGTCTACATATTTATCATACCCGGTAGCCTTTTTCTTTTTTACTTCGGCCATATTTTACCCCTTTCTTACCTGCCGGCAATTAGAGCGTTGATGTTTGCATCTTCTCTCTGCACCAGAGGTTCTATGAATCCCGGATAATTTCACTCGGAGATTTCATCAGTTTTCTCATCCGGGCCACCCGAATTTTTTCTTCCAGGCCCTGTCTTTTTTCAAAGGCTTCTGCGGCTTTTTGGATTATTTCGTCGATATCCGCAGGTTTCATTAAATAATCGATAGCCCCTGACTTTAAGCCGTCTATGGCGGATTCCATGGTGGCATGTCCGGTCAGCATGATAACCTCGGTTAATGGAAATTGCCTTTTAATCTCCCTTAAGACGGCATTGCCGTCCATGCCCGGCATTTTGACATCCAGAATAACCACATGAACGTTTTGAACCCTCAGTTTTTCCAGGGCCTCGGCCCCGCTTACGGCTGTCACGACATCATACCCTTTTTTTACAAGCAACTTTTGGGTGGTGGACAAAAACCTTTCTTCGTCATCCACCAGCATCATTTTCATTTTTTCCATAATCTACTCCCTTTAACCTGGTTAAATGCTCAAAGACCTGATTCATTGCATAGTTATCGGTAGAATCGATGCCTTTAAATTGGTGTTCCAAAACCTCGATCTGGGTTTTACGAATCTTTTGTTCCAAGCGCGCTCTTTTCTCAAAGGCCTCCCCGGTTTTTTGGAGAAGTTCTTCTATATTTATGGGCTTTAGCAAGTAATCTGTGGCCCCAAACTTCAGACTCTCCGTCACGCCATATACCGTGGCGTGCCCGGTAAGCATGATGACCTGAATCAATGGAAAGTCTTGTTTAATCTCCTTCAGGACCTCAATGCCGGTTATACCGGGCATTTTGACATCCAGAATAACTACATGAATGTTTTGAATCCTGATCATTTCCAGGGCCTCAGCCCCGTTTGAGGCCGTCACGACATCATAACCTTTTTTTGTAAGCAGCTTTTTGATGCCGGCTAAAAGCTTTTGATCATCATCGACTAACAGTATTTTTATTTTATCCATACCTTACACCGCCGCCGGCAGTCGTAGAATAAAGG
>JAQBHK010000544.1:0-3601 GCA_032127815.1 Desulfobacterales bacterium | reverse complement strand
AAAAAACGGCGGGCAAGCAAAAAACAAACAAGCTCCAAACTACAAGCACCCCGCCAAAAAGACGGCGGGCAAGCAAATCTCAAGGAAATTCCAAAGTTTGATATTTGTTATTTGCTATTTGGAATTTAATTTGCTCCATTTGAGATTAGGTGCACCCTTATGGGGTGAAACCAAATCCGGGTCCCGTGAGCCCGGGTTCTTTAATTATAGGCCTGATTTTTTTATTATATCAACAATTTTTTCGGTTCGCTGACTTAGTTCTTCTGCGGTCCAGGAGAGTTTAATCAGCATTGAGATTGTCCGGCGCATAATATCGTCGGACTGGGAAAGCTTGAGCGCTTCATAGTCCGGGCAAGACTGAAGCAGTTGAAGCGGCAGTTTTGCCAGAGACTTCAGCTTTTTAAAATGGTCCCACTGCCGGATATAATGCCAGTTGTTGTCATACCAGTAAAAGCATGCATCTATACCGGCCTGACCAAAGGCAGCGGCTGCTTTCCGGGTTTTTGATTCGTCAGGCAGAAAAAAAGAAAGAAATGTGGCGGAGTCCCCTTTTTCATCCGGGAGCTTTCTGAAAGTAATGTTTGAAAATTGTGCCAGGGCATCCTTGATGATTTTTTTATGCTTTCGCTGTTTAGCTATAATGAAATCGAGTTTATTTAGTTGAGCGACTCCTACGGCGGCATTCAGTTCGCTGATGCGAAAGTTTACGCCCAAAACAGGATGACCCTCAAGGCCCCGGTCGCTGCCGATATGGTCATGGCCGTGGTCGGCGTAAGCATCCGCAGCAATATAAAGTTCGTTATCATTGGTTACAACAGCTCCGCCTTCACCGCAGGTAATGGTTTTAACAGGATCAAATGAAAAACAGCCCATATGGCCAAAGGTACCGGCAGCCCTTCCTTTAAAAGTGGCGCCCAGAGACTGGCAGGCATCTTCGATCAAAATAAGGTCGTTTTGCTCACATATAGTACTGATTGCATCGATTTGCGCCATGGACCCGCACATATGTACCGGAATTACGGCCTTAGTTTGAGGTGTTATTACGTTTTTGACACTTGTTGGATCAAGGCACAAGGTGTCGTCTATTTCGGCAAAAACAGGGATCCCGCCGGCATTAAGGACGGCTTCGATGGTTGCTATAAAGGTAAAGGGCGGCACAATGACTTCATCGCCGGCACCGACTCCGCAAGCTGCCAGCGCGATGCTGAGAGCTGCCGTGCCGGAAGAACACAGATGGCAATGGTTGACACCTAAGCGTTTGGCCAGTTCGAGTTCAAATGTTTTGGCCTTCCAGTGACCTTGACGGGCCTGGTCAAAACCATAACGGAACAGGACTCCTGTGTCCAGAACGTCTCGGACTTCTTTACGTTCCTCGTCGCCAAATACTTCAAAACCCGGCATAGCGGTTCTCCTTTTTACACCTTATATGAGACCAAGGTCTCACAGTTGTTTTTGGTTATTCGCAAAATAGCTGCGGAAATACTGCTTTATTGCCATACGGGCATATTGACTCGCCCTGGTACCTATATATTTTTCGTGCGTCACAACTGCTGATATAACGATCTTGGCCGACCCTTCTTTTTCTTCGGCAAATCCTACAAACCAGTCGTAACGAGCATCATGAGAGATGTTGTCGATGGAGCCGGATTTGCCGCCAATATTGAGTCTGGAAAGAATTCGGTCGTTTTCAAAACCCCTGAAAGTGTTCTTGCAGGTGCCGGAACTAATTGTTGTTTCCATGAGATTATTGACAATTTTTGATGCTGCGGGTGTGATCGCCTGGTTAATGGTGGTCATTTGGCTGCGGTACATAACCCGGCCGTTTTCATCTTTGATCTGATCGACAATGGTAGGTTCTACCAGCCGGCCCTGGTTCAGTATGGCGGAGGTAATCAATGCGCCGTGCAAAGGCGATATTTTTGTTTGGCGATTGAAACCGCTGGCTATTTCCGCCCATTGGTATGGATCGTCGGAAAGGGCGACCCGGCTGGGGGCAATCTGAATTTCAAAATCAATATTTCGGTTGAATCCAAAGGCAGCCGCATAATTTTCCAAAATCGTTTTTCCCAGATAATGCAAGCCGATTTTACCAAAAACAGGATTGACGGATTGGGCAAATGAGTCTGAGAATGTTATCCTGTTGGTATATTTGTTTGAACGATCCTTTAACTGAGATTTGTATAATGTATGTTTTCTGCCGTTGTAGGTAAACATAGAGTCTGAATTAAAGCCACATTTTTCAATGGCTGCAGATGCGGTAACAATCTTGAAAATACTCGCTGCCGGGAACTTACTGTTAACGCAAGGGTTGCCGGCCTGGTCGGCTTTATCATATCCAACCATAGACAGAATCCTGCCGGTTGCAGGATCCATTCCCACAATTCCGATGTAGCGGGATGAGGATAGGCTCAGCTTTTTTAAAAGATAATTCTGCAAAGGAATGTCCAGACTGGTATCAACCTGCAACTTAAGTCCGCCTGCAACGAAATTAAAACTCTTGTCCTTAAGATTTAGCAAGGATTTGCCTTCCAGCAAGTCCTGAACATCCCTTTTGTCGATCAAGCTATGAGTTATATCGTGTGCATTCAGGCCGGCTTCATTGGGCGGGTTCAACTTTCTGATAGCATAAAAATAGGCCTTACTGCCAAATCCGCTGATCATTACGCAAAAAGTTGCAACTAAAATGACAGAAGCGGCACTTACTTTTAAAGTATTTTTAATAGATTTCTTTTTAACGGTTAAACATTTAAGTTTTGCTTGATTGTCTCGCCAGTTTGGTCTTTCAGGGCTTACCTTGTTGTTCATTTAATGAAACCGTTATTATCAGTTATTGATTGAAAGTTATCAGCTGCATCTTCAACTTAGCTGTGTTCCCGGTTTTACTTTTTTGTCCATGGTTGCGACTGCGCAGCCAAAATCATCTATGGCAGCCAGCAGCATTCCGTTGGAGAGGATGCCCATAATTTTGGCAGGTTTTAAATTGGCAGCGACGATGACCTGTTTCCCCACCAATTCCTCGGGCGTGTAGTGGGCAGAAATACCGGCTACGATTGTGCGTTTTTTCCCAAGATCGACTTCGAGTTTGAGAAGTTTTTTTGCCCGGGGGATCGTTTCGGCTTGAATTACGGTAGCTACCCTAAGGTCAATCTTGTTGAGGGTGTCTATGGAAATCTCAGGCTTTATTGCAGGTGTTTCAGGTCTTGATTCAGACAACTTGTTTGAAGAAAGTTTTTCTTTTTTCAGGTCGATTCTTGGAAAAAGAGTAATTGATCTCGGCAAGTTTGTGCCCGGTGCTATGGTTTTCCATGATTTGAGGGCGTCAAGATAGTAAAATGGTTTTTGCGGGTCCATTCCCAGATGCTTTTGCATGGTTGCCGCCGTATCCGGCATGATGGGAAAAATGAGGCCGGATATAACCCTGAGGCCCTCTAAAAGATTATAGATAACCACCTCAAGCTGTTTTATGCTCGATTTTTTCTTTGCCAGCACCCAAGGTGCATTTATGTCTATATTTTTGTTCATCCGTCCGATTAATTCCCATACGGCATTTAAAGCTTGATGAAAGGCACACGACTCCATGGCTTCTTCAAAGTCGGCGATG
>JAQBHK010000543.1:0-15857 GCA_032127815.1 Desulfobacterales bacterium | reverse complement strand
AAGGTCTGGCTGTTTGAGCGTGTTAGTGAGCCTTAAGAAAAAACAGCGCATAAGACAACTTATCTTTGAATCTATTATTTTGCGTCTAAATAAATACTTTTAAAGGACTGGCCACTGTTTTTTCTTTAGGCTCATTTACATGCGAGTTCCAGATATTTTACATTTTATTATCAGTGGGCGGGCCATCTACCATCTTGTTCTCCAGAACTTATTGAGAAGTTGCTTAAGCTTTAGGTTAAGGCTTCGCTTTTGTATCGTTTTGATGATAACGGCCACTCTCGGCTTTAACAAAATCGACCAAAGCTTTGAGGTTTTCAGGGGGTACATCGGGCAGTATCCCGTGGCCAAGATTGAAGATATGCCCGCTTCCTTTGCCAAATGATTTTAAAACTTTTTCGGCTTCAGCCCTTATCTTTGCATGACCGGCATAAAGAACCGTTGGGTCCAGGTTCCCCTGCAGGGCAACTTTATCTCCAATCTTTTTTCTGACATCACCTATATTCATAGTCCAGTCCAAGCCTAATACATCCGCGCCGCTTGCAGCAAGGTTTTCCAGATGAAAGTGCACTCCTTTTGCAAACATAATAACGGGCACTTCTTTTTCTTTGACCTGAGAAATTATTTTGCTGATGTATTGTAAAGAAAATTCTTCAAAATCATCTTGAGAAAGAAGTCCGCCCCAGGTATCAAATATTTGAACAGCGTCTACACCGGCTTCTATCTTTGCACATAAATATGCGGCAACGGCATCGGCAATTTTATCTAAAAGGCTGTGTGCCAGCTCGGGATTCGTATAAATTAAGTGTTTTAGCTTTGAAAAACTCTTCGATCCCTGGCCTTCAACCATATATGCTAATAACGTCCAGGGCGAACCGCTGAAACCTATCAACGGAACACGCCGGTTTAATTCCTTCTTTGTCAGGGCCACAGCATCAAGCACATATTTCAAATCGACGCCGGGATCGATTTTCTTAAGACTTTTAGCATCCCCTTCATTTCTAATTGGATGTGGAAACACCGGGCCTCTGCCTTCGTGCATTTCAAGGTGCATGCCCATTGCCTCGGGAATTACAAGAATATCAGAAAAAATAATGGCCGCATCAACCCCGATTAAATCGATCGGTTGCAATGTTACTTCGGCGGCAAGTTCAGGAGTTTTACACATTGTAAGAAAATCGTATTTTTGGCGCACCGCCCTGTATTCCGGCAAATATCGCCCCGCTTGACGCATAACCCAAATTGGAGTTCTTTCAACCGGCAAGCGCCTGCAAGCACGTATGAATAAATCATTTTTTAAATCAGCCATCAATACCTCTCTTTAAAGTTCAATATTAATGTTTGTCAGATAAAACTATAATCTTTTTCTAAATATTTCAATTATTTTTTAACCGGATTTCTTATTCGCTTATGCTGTTTCCTCTTCTGCCGGGATCGTGGAAATTTTGATATTTTAAAAGCGCATCCGGCCCATGGCAGTCTATACAAACGATATCATGAACCTTAACCCTTAAAAACCTGCCTTTTAGTTTACCCACCTGATTGTCCGTAACTTTCCTTTCATCATGGCTCCACTTATGGGCGTTGTGGCATGAGGGGCAGGCAATATTTCCAAAATTTACCTCTTTCCCGTATTTGTCAAATATAAGTGTATAATTTCTTTTTTCTCTATTATATCGCATTATATTAGTTACTAATTTTCCTTCCGGATGGGTTGCGATCAAAGGGATTTTGTTTGCGGCAATATTCCCTATGGAATGGCAGCTTGTGCACAGAGCGCTTGAAGGGCTTTCATTCTCTGCCATAGGGCCATAGGGTCGTGCCCAGAGTCTCAAGGCGCTGGGGGGGCTGTTGTGGACCAGATGGCAGGCTCCGCACGTTCCGGATGCCTTTACGGTCTGACCCAGTAGATTTGTCTCCTCCGGAGCGGATATGCTCAGGTCGTGCACCGTTCCGTCAACAAGCGCCTTGCCGGCATGGCAGTCTTTACAAAGGTCTGATTTAGGGAAGTTGGCTTTTCTCAAAAAACTGTTGGAAGCGTCTCCCTCCATGTTCGTAGACGTATAATCGGAGAGAGCACCGGATTTTTTCGAGTTCCAGATATGCGGCTCGTGGCAAGTCATGCACACGATGTTCTCATGGGGCCTGCGGTTCCCATCCTTGTCATACAGGGGCAGTTTTGTATCGGCATATTCCTCGGCCCCGGCAATGTTCAACCGCTTAAAAGCTACGTTAACCGGGTGATTCTTGTCGCCGATAAGCTTTGCTTTGGCAGCCCCGTTTTTGCTGTGACATCCGGAACACATTTGAGTGACAAAATCTTTGTCACCGGAGGTTTGCTTGGCCCACAGCCGGCTGCCGGCTGCATTATGGGGCACGTGGCATGCACCGCAAGGCCCCGAAACACCGGCAGTGAATCCTTGCAAATTTTTTTCATCCGGGGCGGTGACGTAAAGGTTGTGGTCGGAAGTGCCGAGTTGTTTTTTATCGCTGTGGCACTCCAAACACAGGGCTGATGACAAACTGTTCGAAATCCTTAAAAAGCTGTTGGAAGCGTTGCCCTCCACGTCTAAATTGCCTTTATTTTGCAAAGATTCAGGGTCCCAGCGGTGAACCTCATGGCAGGTAAAGCACTGAATCCGGCCTTTCGGATTCTTTTTTAGGGCTGCCGAATATAAAGGCAGCCTGGAAGTGAATGAAGTTTTTGAATAAGACTCAATATTGATCGGGTGCGAGTGCCGGCCGATGCTTTTATTGCCGGATCCGGTCTTTTCGGCGTGGCACGTCAGACACATCCGGGAAGCAAGGTCCCCGGCGTCATCAAGATTTCTCGCCCACAACCGCTTACCGACCGAATTATGCGGTGTGTGACAGGCTCCGCAAGGACCTGATGCGGAAGCCTTCTGCGCTTTTATATTTTTCTCCTCAGGCAGGGATCGCCGCAGATCATGTTTTGTGTTGATTAAGCCTTTATTGAAATCATGACAGGTGATGCAGAGTGTTGAGTTTTGGTTGCTGACAACAGCAATTTTATCGCCTTTAGCGCCGTGGACTTTGTGACACGACTGGCAGATGACTTTATTTTTATCCTTCGCCGGCACGCCGCCCATCTCAAACAGTGAGCCGGGCAATCCATGAGCTGCTGCTTTGAGGGGGTGGCCCTTGGTGCGCTGGTAATCAGCCTCGTTTACATGGCACATTTCACACAGGCTCGAATCCACATTTTTTTCCCTGAAAAAGGATGTCATGCCCGAACCGCCATCAACAGGGGCGGCACCGGCTCCATGGGCCGAGTGGCAGGTTCCGCAGTAGATTTCATTGCGATTGCTTAAGGGGAGAACTGCAGGGACAGTAACATTGCCTGAAGGTTTTACAAATATTTTGTGTTGATTGTCTTTCCAGACAACATGACGGGAATCGTTGACGTAACCATCGTGACAGCTGTAGCAGATCTCTTCCGAGCTCACCACGCCCTGGGTGTCTTTCATGAGAACATTTTCGGGCTGCCATTCGATCAGGGTTTGCTGTTGTGTCCTAAAATCGTTCAGCCACATGACATGACAAATGGCGCAGTCTCTTTTTGAAGACATTTCCACGGCAGATGTACTTGATGGTATGGAAAAGACTAACAACATGACAAAAAAATATATATTGCCGATGACTCCAAACATGAAGTTTAACTGTTATTGTAATAGTTTCAATACGCTTACTTTATTGCCTCTCATCTCTACAACCAGGAGTCTTGCTTGCGCATCATCTACTGCGATTCCAACCGGAGTCGTAAATCGTCTGTTTTCATTATTCTCACAGACTACCCCTAAAAATCGCCCCAAATCAGAGAACACCTGGATGAACCCCATATAACTGTCACCGATATAGACTCTGTTCTTTTTATCTACGGCCACTCCTTTGGGCCTGAAAAGCTTGCCCGGAAGCACACCCCAAGAGCCTATGGCAGCTATAAAATTTCCGAACGGGTCGAATTTTTGAACTCTGGTGTTAAGGACGTCAACAACAAAGATCTCATTGTATTCGTTTATAGCCAGAATTCCCGGGTATCTGAACTCACCCGTTTCTTCTCCTAATTTTCCCCATTCAAATTGAAAGGTACCGCTTTGCTTATACACCTTGATTTTATGGTTATCATTGTCGGACACGTATAAATAATCTTTTAATTTAGAGACAAGCACATCTACAGGATCCGAAGGTTTTTCTCCAGGGCCGGATTTGACTGTAAACATATATTGAAAATCACCCTTTAAATTAAAGACCTGGATCCTGTGGTTGCCCGAGTCGGCGATAAATACTCTGCCGTCATCTGCTATATCAATGCCCATGGGGTGCTTGAACTCACCTTCTCTGTCACCTTTTTTCCCGAACTCAAACTTCCGCCTGCCGCTGCTGTCGACCACCATGACTCTATTGTTGACACCATCCACCAAATACACGTTCCCGTCAGGCCCAATGGAGATATCACTTGGCTGGTCGGCGTTTGGTTTAATGTCGAAAAGAAATTTGCTGCCGATACAGTCTGCGGGGTAACAGATATCCGCAATTATCAGAATGGCAAGGATTGCGCCAAAAAAAGTAAAAACAACTTTGCTTTTAATCAATCGACAACTCCTTATTTGCTGGGAGTACCTGTGTTTTTCGCTTTAGTATCTTCAGATTCAGCTTCTTTGAATAGGTTAGGCAGATAGAATTCTTCGTATTTGGTAATCATACCCTTGATATTGAGCTGCTCAAGATCGACAATCCGGTTTTCAGAAAATCCCAGTTTTTTAAAATCCAGAATGCCTTCTTTGGCATGGCATGTTTGGCATTCGTGCCCTTTGTCCTTAATATTCATATGAAATTTTATTTTGACGGTTTCTCTTTGCTCAGGGGTGAGTTTGTCCCTGACGTTCATATAATCTATGGCCAGCGGTGCATCCTGTATCTGAAGGGCGGACTCTAACTTATCTTCGTTCTGAAAATAAGGCGACATTTTGGCAATCAGATTCTCGACCTCAACAAGATTGCCGGTTTCGGGATCATAGCTGGTCCCAAAAAACTGCCCCGTCGGATTGTCGTCCAGCGGACTGTACCATTTATAGATGATTGTCCTTCCCTCTTTTTCTTTGATGTGACAGGTTTCACAGACAAAATACTGAGTGTGCATGTTTAAAAGCGACCGGACTTTCTTGTTTTTACTGTGGGGATAGTCGGAATGGCAGATGAAACAGACCGGGCGGGCGCTATCGGGCAGCTGCGGGAAGTCCACAATATTGTGAAAATGCCGGTGCACCTCCAGTTCTTCCAGGCGCCGGGATTCGTCCAGGATCGCCGACTGGTTTTTGGCTTTATATTTTGCTATTAGGGGAGCTGCAAGGGCGGGTCCATGGGAAGACAGGGCAAAATGGTGCACCACTCCGGCCAAGATGGCCAGCATGATGATCACAAACGTAAAACCAATCAAATAGGCATAGATGGGGTGGTTTAAGCGTTCGGGTTTTCCAGGCATTTTTGTTCCTCAATTTATGATTGTTTACAAAAAAAATCTTTTTTCAAAAGTGTTTTGTATTTAGTGTTTGGCGATCTAACAAGCCTGTTCAGCAGCATATATTTTAAACAAAACACAAAATACTAAACACGTAATGAATTCGACCTGTTGCAAATTCATCATTTAGGGTTGTCAGTCGTCTCCCGGCAATATGGAACGCGTGCGTCATCTTCGGCGTAAAACCCTTTTTCCCTTAATAGATTGCGCATATACTCTCTTTCTTCAGGTATTTCTGCGAGGTTGTGGATGTATTCTAAAAAATGCTCCTCGATTTGATGCTCCCGCGTGATCCTTCCGGTAATAAAGGTCCATTGCAGCGGGAATCTGCCCGGCGCAAGATGAACATTGCTCCAGTGCCACAAGGCCACAACCAGCAGCGCCATGATGGCCTCGTCAACGTGCATCAGTCTGGCAAAATCCTGGAAAAACGCCGGCAAAGGCCAAAAATTAGCGACGGCTTCTGACAAAATTTTCACCAGACCGTCAGGTAACATTTTGGTTGTCAGATCCGTCCATAGATTCGCCGTTATCGCCGGAAACAACAAGGTTGCCCCTGCAGATATCAGCACCATATTACCCCATAATATGGCCAGATAATGGAGCTTCTGTTTGTACATAAATTTTTCCATTTGGGGGCGTTGCGGCTCACGTCCCAGAAAATATTTTAGGTCGTGGATTAAATCAAACAGGTCTTTAAGTCTGGGAATCTGGGTGCGCTTATAATTAAACCTGCCATTTAGAACTTGTTGGATGGTTCCTCCGATGATGTAAATTAGATGGTATGCGGCGGCAACCATCATTATTATAGCGGCTATTCTGTGGATGAGTCTGGCCAGGTCAGTCCCGCCAAATAAAGACAGCACATAAGGGGCCCAGAAAAGATCGCTGAAATACAGCGGTAGCCCGGTTGCGGCCAGCACCATAAAACTGGCAAATATCAGAAAATGCTGGATGACGATGTGAACGGAATACCGCGGCAAATCACCGAAAGGGTTGGACTGTACGTGGCGATATATGTCCCTGGGGATCACACCGACGCCTTCAACATAGGTAAAATAATCGTCTTCGTCGGTTATTTCTTCAGGGGAAATTGCAACTTTTACAAAAGATTCCGGCATAAGCCCTCCTATGAGCGTTTTTCCCCCATTTTCCGTTTTGACTCTCCGCGCCAGGTTGTGCCGTGCCTGATCTGCCATTTGATACCGTCTTTTTTGCGACCGCGGGTCTCCAGCAGCAAAAGACCCAAAAGACCGAACAGAGTGCCGTATAATGCAAATTTAAGGGAAAGACCCGTAAAATATAAGGCTGGTTTTTCTGCACGCGTAATCTCTGAATGGACGGCAATCCGGACAAAATTTTTATTGGTTTTTTCGTGGCACTGTTTGCAGGTTGCCTGTAGCCTGTCTGCGTGAACCGTGGCGTTTTGTTCGTCTTTTTTATAGATATCATGGAGTGCGTTGGTGGCATGGCAACTGACGCAATCAGCCGCCTCCTGCGACCCCAGCATCACCGCTTGGCCGTGAATCGATCGGTTGTAGGTCTCGACGGCGGTTAAGGCTACCGGGGTCACCTTCAATTTTTTCATCAGCTCGACATCCTGATGGCATTTGGCGCACAGCTGCACAATCTCCTGGGGCGAGCGCGAGGTTTTGTGGCGCAACCGATGGGTCATGTGTATATAGGCCTGGGTTACCCCCTTTTGTTCATGACAATTCTGGCAGCGCAGCAAGGTTTCATCAAAGGCGATGCGCTCTTCACCAACCCTTATGTACAGCGGATTGAGATGGCAAAACTTGCAGTACGGCTTGGCCTGCTTTAACTCCGGGGAGTCCTCCGGTTTGATCCCGTGAACACTCTTGTTATATACATCGATTATTTTTTGATGGGAAAAGTTCTCTTTGGCAAACGGCGGTTTGACGTGACACACATTGGCACAGTTGACCTCTTCGGTTATTGGATCATGGGGCAGTTTGTTAATGGAGGTGTGACAGTCACGACAGGGAACATTGCGATGAACACTTTTGGCATAGACATTTTCATCCACATGATAATTTATTCTTTTGCCGTTTTCGTCAATCCTGCCCACAAAACGATATTTGTGGCACATGAGACAGTTTTCCTTGTCCGCCGCCTCGGCGGCCACACCGGCAGTTAAAATAATTGCCACCGCGAATAAAAAGGGCACCATTAGGGAAGTTGTTGATACTCTCAAACCTCTTTTCTCCTTAACATAAAATGATTTTACCCCATTTGATGACATTGCATGCATATGTTCTCTGGTATTCGATGCCTGTTTTTATCGTCGGCCCCTTTTGCTCCTGCTTTTTCTGCGGGGATAACCCCTTTTTGATGGGGGTTGTGGCAGGTCGCGCAGGTGATTTTTCCTTCCTCATTAAGTGGAAGTATTATGCCGAACTTGTTTTCCAACTGTTTGATACTCGCAAAAACCTTGGCAGACGGCTTGCGAAGGTGACTGGCGTGTAAAGACTGCTCGCCGGCCTTGTTATGACATCTGTCGCATAGCATATCGAGATTCCCGATGAGTTTTATATCTTTAAATTCTGCTTGCTTTTTATCAGGTATTTCCAGATGGCAGTAAAGACATGTCAATTCAATCACATCTCCGCTGGCATTTAACTGCTCGTGGGGATTATACTTTTTGAATTTAATTTTATTATGGCACTTAAAACAGAAATCAGTCTGTTTTGTATATGGTGCTCCTCTAAGGAACTTCTGTCTTTTATCAAACCTGTCATATGTTTTTTGGTCCCGGCATTGCTCAACGATATCATGGCATGTGCTGCAGGCAATTTTGCCGTTTAAAAGAGGATAGTTTTTCGGCATTCTCGCCCTGATCCCTGCGGAAGGTTCAATACCAATCGGATGTAAATCCCTTTCTACTGTTTTGTAATGGCACCGGCATAGCTGTTTAAAATCTCCCTCATATTTTAAGAATTTAGCACCGTTTCGAGGTGTCTGCTCATGGCATTGGGTGCAGTACTTGCCGCTGTAGTGCACGTCGGTAGTATCTGTTACAGCCTCGCTTACCCGCATTGAATTGTCAGGTATCTTTTCATCCGCAAAGACTATATTCCCGCAACGATAACTATAGCCGATGCCGGCAGAAATTACAATTATTGCTAAAGCAAATTTTCGCATTAATGTACTTTTTATTGTTTTTTGCCGTATTGCTGCCGAGGGGTGCTTTCGATGAATCAGGGCTGTGAGATACCTATGCATGTCAATAATCGTTGAGGTTTTTTCGTCGATTCTTCTTTAAAAATCAATGCCGGAGCTGTCATCGTCAGCACTCAGATTCTCGGTGGATTATACATCTTAGCATCGTTTTTTTCAATAACCTTCAGACATTTGAAGAGTTCTTCCGGTTAGGTTTTATCCGCCTCTATCGGTTCACTCTCTGGCTTTTCACTTTCACCGGGATGCAGTAATTTTGGCATATAGAACTTGGTGTAATTTCTTATCATACCGACTACTTCCGTGCTTACAAAAGCATCTATGCGTCTTTTCGGGTATCCCAAGTTCTCAAACGGCAGCACCGGAGCCTCTACCTGGTGGCAGTCCTCGCACATATACGGTTTTTTACTAACGATTTTATGGATTATTTTTTTGGCCTTGGACTTTTGGATATCTGTAAGTGTTTTTTCCTGTGTGCTGTATTCTTTTGCAAAATCGATTCTTTCCTGGGTGTCGATTCTCTGAAGCTTTCCGTTTATAAGCTCAAACGGAATAATTTTGCTTTCATACGCCCCGGGGAAGACGCCTTCCTTGACAGGGCTGGAAACGATTTCACCGGTTACTCTGTGATACCATTTGAAGACGTCTGTTTTGGCGTCTCCTTCCAGTCTGACGTGGCATGTCTGGCAGGCGATATAAGAGGCGTGCATATTCCCGAAGGCTCTTAACTCCTTAACTTTGCCGTGGGGCATATCGCCATGGCAGGCGATGCAGTAGGACCTCTTGTCCGGCTTGAAATCAAAATCAATGTGGTGGAAGTGATCCTTTAATCTAACTTCATCCAGGACTCTGTACCCCCAGGTAATGTTTAACCCTCTCTTCGCCTTCAAGAATGGCTTCCTGAAAGGAGGCTTCTTGCTTGGGCTTGTTTTCTGCCTCATTCTTCATGCTGGCTATGGCCACAATTTTATTTTGGAAATGATTCTCCTCAAACAGGTGCCCGAAAGTCACTTTCCAGATAATGTGCATAAAAAACAGCGTCAAAACCATGAATCCTAAAATGTACAGTTTGGTGATCAACTTTTTCATGCGGCATAGCCTCCTTCCACATGTTCATGCGCGTGGGGACCATGAGGCGAGAGAATCTCCTGTTCAAGCCCGGCCTCTTTCATCACCTCTTTATAGTATTCGTAATGTTCTTCCACCATCAGCTCTTCTGATAGATACCCCGTTATAAACACGGTTCCCATGGGAAAAACAGAGGTTGAAAAATGAACATTGTACCAGTGCCAGATAAATAAAAACAGCGCCGCCAAAAGGGCTTCATCACTGTGAGCGATTAAACAAAAACTGATGACTTCCCCGGGCAAAAATTGGGTGGCAAGCTCCTTGTTCCACATAATAAGGCCTGATATGCCGAGTACGGGAATACCCCAGAAAGGCCCCCAGTAGTCCATCTTCTCCTTCCAGGTCCATTCGGTGCCGTCAGGGCGCTTGTCCGACAAAAAGAATAAATATTTAAAAAGTCCGATAATATCTTTGGCATCCTTGAGATTCGGTATAAAGGGGTGAGACAGCACTACTTTTACCAGTTTGCCGACACTTAAGCCTTCTTTTTTCTTCAGCGGGATAATCTGTCCGACATAGGCATGATAACAAGTGTAAATACAGTGATAGACAAAGAGTACCAGCAACACCACTCCGGCAACCTTATGAACAATAGGGGCGGCTTTTATCCCTCCGAACAGAGCATAAAGCCGGTGAGCCCAGAAAGCGTCATGGAACTTCAGCGGGAAGCCGGTTAATGCCAGGGTAATAACGCAGGTCGCCAGAATAAAATGCTGAATCCTTTGATTAATTGAAAATCTGAAAAAGTATTTTTGACCGTTTTTTATCCTGATGATATTTTTTTTGCTTTTGTTCATGGATTTATTTTCTCCGTCTGATGGTTACATTCGGGAATAATCTTCTGATTAAATCGAGAAACATGATGCCCATCAGCGGCAGCAGGGTGCCGCCGGTCAGAGTGATAAAAAATACTCTGAAGTAGTATTGTGAAGGACTCTGTTTTAAATCGAACTCCGGGTGAACCTGGTAATTGGCAAGTTTGACAGATGCTTTTGGATGGCAGTCTATATTGCTGCATATGTTGGCTTTGTTGTTTGCATGGGTCGTCGATAACGGATCATTATGGCTTAGCATCTGGTGAACGGATTCCCCGCTGTTGACGTGACAGTCAAGACAATCGGGGATGCGCTCATCAAGAAAGGCGGCGGCCTTGCCGTGATAGGTCTCTCCGTATGAAAATACCGCCTTGGACAGATTATGTCTGGCCACTAATTCAGCATCATCATGGCAGCGCCCGCACATGCCGGCGATATTTTTAGGACTCCTGATCTTGTGCAGTCTGGTTGTGACGTGGTTGTAAAATCTGAAAATAAACTCATCCTTCTTATGACAAACCCTGCAGCGCCCCAGGGCCGTCTCGGAAATGCCCGGGCGTACCCTTTTGAAGAAAGAGAGCGGCCGGTAGAGCGGATTATCATGACAATCCTTGCAGTCAGGCATGTCTTCTACATATTGCTTGGGTTTTAGTTCCTTATCTAATTTGGTATGCACACTTTTGGTTAGAAAGGTCGCCACCTCCTGGTGTGAAAACTTCTGCTCACTGGACGGCTCCAAAATATGACACTGAGTTAAGCAGTCGACTTTTTTAGCAGTGTCATGGGGAATCTTTTTGATGTCCGTGTGGCAGCCTTCACATTTTACCTTGGCATGCACACTATTATTAAAAATCGGTTCATTGATAAAAAGGAGCCTGAACTTACCGTTTTCGTCAATCCGGCTGAGGCCGGGATACTTATGACATAACAGGCAGTTGCCGATATCAGCCGCCAAAGAATCGGCCGGCATAAAAAATGAATAAAACAAAAACAACACACAGCAAGAAAAAAAGAGTCTATAAAATTGTTTTAATACCATACTTTCCCACACTTGTATTTTTCTAATAAGGTTTCCTTTATTATTCAGCCCTTCAACGCTTGGGTTTGTTCCGCAAGGCACCATTTGAAAACCGGGGTTTAAAACACAACTTGTTTCTCATCGTACAAATGGATAGCAATGAGTGTGCCAAAACCACTGTGTGGTAGTTAGACCTATAAAAACATGGTGTTATATATTGATAAGAGTTCTAATCTATTCATTTATTCTTGAGAAATGGGTGAAATCACCAAAGCTGCCGGTTATTTCACCACATACAGGACTGCTCTACTCTTCGAGATAGCGGCAGCAGTTACATCCAAACATATATTTTCTGTAATATCAAGTTATTAAAAGATTCTTTATAAATAATCCAAATTGGATGTCTTTTGGTACGGTAATTGCGTCTATATTGATAGATCGCAATCAGACCATAACTAAAATCGATTAAAATAAGAGGTATCTCATCCGTGTCGGCAAACAATTTTATGATAAAACTAATTTTTATTTTATCTGCATTTTCCATGATCCTGGTCCCCGGTCTTGTCTGGGCAAAAACAGAAGCGGTTTCTGATACGGAAAATTGTCTCTATTGTCATCGCTATCCCCAAATGGGGCGGTACGACAAAGCCGGAAAAAAGCGGGTTTTCTATGTCAATGAAAAGATGTTTGCCAATTCCGTCCATGGGAAATTAAGGTGCAAGAGCTGTCACGTGGGACTCGATGAAATCCCCCATACCGATATCAAAAAAGTCGATTGTTCCACCAAATGCCATATCGAAGAGCCGTCCACCAACAAAGAATTTTCCCACATAAACATGATAGAAAAGTATGATGCCAGCGTCCACGGCGGTAAACTCAACGGCAAGCAGAAGCCGTATGCCGAAGATCTGCCTACCTGCAAATATTGTCATATCAATCGCATGTATAATCCCTTTAGAGCCATGTGGGGAAAAAACGAGGCTCTGTCCAAAGAGACGCTGGCCAGGTGCATGGGCTGCCACACGGAAGAACACTGGGCCGAAAGGTTTTATGCGCATTTCACCCATCGCATGCGCAAGCGCCGAAGCCAGACCGAAATTGTAACGCTGTGCACAAGTTGCCATGAAGACCGTGAGAAGATGGCGCGTCACGGCCTCGAGACGGTTGAAACCTACAAAGATACCTTTCACTTTGCCCAGGTAAAATACGGGGTTGAGAATGCCCCCGATTGTCTTGACTGCCATGTCCCTGTGGGCTATTCCACCCACTACATCCATCCCCAAACCGACCCGACCTCTCCGATCAATATGGCCAATCGAGTCATGACCTGCAATAACCAGGGCGGGCTCAAGGCCTGTCATCCCGGCGCCACCAGCGAATTTGCCGGCGGCAGGGTACACGCTTATGGGGCCAAGGCCAAAATTGCGGCGGACAACGGTGGTATAGACATGGCATCCCAGACAAAAAATCTGGTGGTTGAAAGAGCGCGCGCGGAAATTCCGGATAAAGAGATATATCATTATAAAATCTTAAAAATAATTCGGTTGTTTTATCAGGTACTCATCGCCGTGGTGATCGGCTCCATGGGGGTACATCAACTGCTGGATTATGTCCGAACCAAAAAAAGAGATCAAAACCATCACTGACGGTTACTACCTTTAAAGAGGCTTGACATGTTAAAGGCGTTTGAAACAATAAAAAAAGATACAGCAGCCAAAGCAACTGAAACCGGCTTTGAAATTGAATGGGACGCGGATAGACTGTACTTTATCCGCTTGAACTTTTCCGAACGAGTGCAGCATTTTATTTTTGTGCTCTGTTTTGTTGTTCTGGTCATTACCGGATTTATGATAAAGATCCCCGCAGAAATTGTGGACAAGCTGGGGGAGGCCGGAAGAGTTGTGTTTTACTACCGGAGTCTTTCGCATCGCACTGCCGGTGTAATCATGATGCTGGTCAGCGCATATCACATTTACTACCTTATTTTTAGACCGGCCGGCCGGCGCTGGCTGGTTGACATGCTGCCCAAGGTCAAGGACGCCACGGATATGATCTTAAATATGCGTTATTATCTGGGGTTTGTTGATAATCCTCCTGAATTCGATCGATTCTGCTATAAACATAAACTGGAATACGGAGCCCTGTTTGCCGGTACCACCTTAATGTCGATAACCGGCGTGCTCATGTGGCTGGAATCCTATTGGAGCAAATTTATACTCGACATTGCCGTACTTGTCCATGGGATGGAAGCCGTCCTGGCCTGCCTGGCGATTATAGTGTGGCACCTGTATGAAGTGCATTTAAGACCCCACAAGTTTCCCATCGATCACATGTGGATTACCGGTGTTATCGATGCCGAAGAGATGAAAGCGGAGTACCCGCTCCATTATAAGAAAATAATGAATGACACTGAACTCAAGAAAATATATATAAAGAAATAAGGATTCTTAGCATATGACCTTGGAAAATAAAAAGCGCCAAGATCCGCCCCAGCCGATTCTTGGCAGAGCTTTCGATAAACTGTTGAAATTACCGGCGTTCGTATTAAAAGCCATTTATATGCTGCCGTTTTTGTTGTTCGGTCTGTGGATGCTTCAGTTGCTTTATTTTCCCCAGCTTGAAGCCAAAAATATAATTGAGATGGCACAGTATAAGCAAGAAGACAAAAATGTATTCAGGACGATTTTAGATCAGGATGGACCGGTGGCCCGTGGGCATTTTCACATGGTTGACGAGTATATTACCAAGTCGGAGCCCAATCCGCCGCTTTGCCTGACCTGCCATGGGACGTACCCCCACAGTAAGGAGAAAAAGGTGCGGTCGATTTTGAATTTTCATACCGGTTTTATCGCCTGTGCGGTTTGCCATGCCCGCAAAGAGGCCGGCAACAAAAGTATGGATTTTGCCTGGATTGATCGGGAGACCGGCGAGATCGTGGCGCAAGTCCAAGGGGAGTACGGCAAATACACAGCTAAAATTTTCGAGATTCAAATCAGCGCCGAAGGTAAGAAACAGATATTCAGGCCGGTCGATGATGAAACAAGCCGGCAATATTTATTAATCAAGGATAAATATTCTCCTGACCAGGTAGCCCAGGCAAAGATAAAGCTGCATGAACACATCTCACCAAAACCGGTGTTTTGTTCGGATTGCCACCAAAAGGACGGTTACCTCGACTTTGCCAAACTGGGATTTTCCTCGCAACGAATCAACCACTTGAATTCCACCGAAGTCGTCGGCATGGTCGAAAAATATAAGACCTTTTATCTTCCTTCAGCGATTGATTTTGGCGTTGAAAATTCTTTTGAAAAATAAAATCGCTGCATGATTTTATAAAACGAAGAAAATGAAGAAAAATCTTTTTCCAATCTTACCGCTACTGGCATTCTGTTTTATTGCTTTAACGGCAAATAGCTGCCTGGCCCTGGATGAAGGCGGCTGCCTGACCTGTCACCAGTACCCCGGCCTGGTGAGGCTTGCCCCAAAAAACGGATTAAAAGCGCTTCATATTGATGAAACAAAGTATTTCAGCTCACCCCACGGCAAGTTGCGCTGCAATCAATGCCACACCACCGTTATCAAGGTTCCCCACACCGGTGAAACCAAAGTTGACTGCACCACTGAATGTCACCAGGGCGACAAGGAAAAAAAGTTGCCCGACAACTATTCTCTAAGCGGCTTCCATAAAGAGGAACAATCTTTCATCGCCGATTTGAAGGACAAGTCATCCTGCCGGGTCTGTCATATTTTATACCCGCACAGTAACAATACCCTGGTAAGGGGCTTTCTTAACTTGCATGCCGGGTTTATGCTGTGCGAAGTATGTCATATCAACAGAAGTAAATTTAATTCTCTATCTTATGGGTGGGAAAACTCTGAAAATGCTCAATTCAGCGGGGCGCCATTTGGAACATTCTATAATCCGCAAACAAAGAAAGCCCGCAAATCCGAACATTTTATCTCCAGAATAACCGCTTTCGCGCCGCAAAATGGGAAAAACCGCTCGCTGACGAACACCTGGGATACCGCCCAGGCCGAAGCTTACGTTCGCAAAGAAAAGAACCTGAAACCGGACGAGAGAAAAAAAGAATTGGCATATTTTCATAAGGACATTGAAAAAAAAGAGATCAGCGTTGCCTGCAATGAGTGCCATTCTGCCGGC
>JAQBHK010000542.1:0-10820 GCA_032127815.1 Desulfobacterales bacterium | reverse complement strand
TCAATGGTCTTTTTGCCCAATATTAAGCGTTATGCTCAAATAACTCGAGTTTTAAAAAAAATCCCCGCTACCTGGGTGTAGGCAGCAGGGATGTGAGAGGGCAGATTCGAATCGAATGGTCGTTATTTTGGGAAAACTTCTTTCGGCTTGGTTGTACTGCCTGTAGCGTTAGGAAAATCGAGTGCTTTATAGGCTTTCTTGTTATGCTCAATCAACTCCCGAGCCTCCTCCATGTAATTACTGAATCGTTTTTTAAGCTCATAAAAACCGTGCCACCAGGAATAGTCCGGAGCCATCATGGCAGTGCCCATACGCGCTCTCCGACCTTCATGGTGCCATAGTTCATAATATTCGACTTCCAACCGTTCATCAAAGAACTTGCTTTTGTCCAGAAGCCCTTTTGCATATAGGTCGTCCAGCATTTCTTTGGCCGGCTTGAAATAAACGTCATTATATTCCTGGACAACTTTATCGAGTTTAACATAATGACCATCCACCCATGTTTTTCCATGGCACTGGGTACAGATTTCCGTCATTTTTGCCCGTTCGGTCTTCCAATTGGTCTTGGCCGGAAAGGGTTTGAATTTTTCCGGGCGAATCGTCAAGGGTGCCTGAATTTCCCATGAAAGCCTTTCGGTGACATCATGGGTTGTCATGACATTACCGGCTCCCGACATATGACAAGAAGCACAAGTGGGACCCCTGAAATCAACACCGGGCGTCCAGGTACCGGGAGCTGCATTCCAGTTATATTCATCTTTGTAAGCAGTGTAAATATCACCGTGTTTGGATTCCGTATAGATTTCGATCTGGGGATGATCCGGCCCCAAATGGCACTGACCGCAGGCTTCGGGTTTTCTGGCTTCCATCACCGAAAAGCGGTGGCGGGTATGACAGCTTGTACAGCTCCCTTTACTGCCGTCAAAGTTTATGCGCCCAACCCCGACATTGGGCCAGGTTTCAGGGTCGAGAACACCGTTCTTTTCTCTTAGAACAGTGCCATGACAGTGAAAGCAGCCTGATGCGCGTTCAAAATCACTGTTCATGCCTTTATTCAGCCAGGGATCGATTTTCCAGATGATTTCAATGGTGTTGGCGTGCTTGCTCATACTGTACTGCTTAGCCTCATCCGGATGGCAGCGGGAGCAGTCCTTGGGGGTAACTGCCGCTGCAATCGGAACTTTGTATTCTCTGGTTCCGTATTTCAGATCCGAACGCTCGTATTGTTTATAATGTTCACTGCTCACATCCGGGTCAAATTCCTCGGCTTTGTGGCAGTCATAGCAGGTAATGTTGGCGTTGGCATGACGGCTGTTGGCCCAATCGGCAAACAAACCCGGATGTTCTTTCTTATGACACTCGATGCAGGCTGCGGCTTCTTTCGGCATGCTGCGCTCAACCCGGAATTCCTTTGCCTTGGGAAGGTTTCCGGTCGCCCAGACATTCGTCGGTATAGACATTGCTGCCCAAAAAACCACCAGCCCTACTATAAGCGAAGCGAATACAATCTTTTTCATAATTTGCCCCCTTTAATTTGTTTTTTTGTTGTCGAATCCTCTATGCAGCTATTGAGCCTGGTAAAGATTACCACTGATTCAGTAGCGAACCATCTATTGCTCGTTAACGTGCCAAGCTTTAAGGGAAACTATTTGGCGTTCATGCCGCGCTTGCTATGCCGAAATAAAAAAATTAAGTGCCTATACCTCTATAGGAATATTGATATTGTTTATAACGATAAAGTTCTCTTTTGTTGTGAACTAAATTTTTGTGACAATCGACACATCTTTTTTCATAGCCGGGCCTGGCGTAGACGACCGCGCGGTGTGCCAGCATAGCGCCCCGCTTATCAGGGATATACAAAATGTTACGATGGCATTTCTGGCACTGCTTGTTCTTAAAAGAAGCATATGCTTTTTGACGATTTTTTTGGTGATCGTATTCATCCAACGTAAAATGAGCAATCACGTCCTTTATGCCGTGAACGGTTTTGGCATAAAAGAAATCATAGGTGTCTTCAGGAGCAGGGAGATGGCAATCCATGCAGTCCGCCACAAATCCCTGAGAATTGTTGACATGTGTCGAAGTCTTCCAGGTGTTGTAAGCGAATTGGATCTCATGGCACGTGGCACAAAAGCCTGGCGTAGAGGTGCGGATCATGGTGTAGTAGGTCATGCTGAACAACGGAAATGCGATGAAAATGCCGAAAATAATAAGGACAATTCCTGCAAGATACTTTTTCATAATAATACCCTCAAAATTATTTCGCAAAAATTCATTGGTTACCGCAACTATCCCTCAGCCGAATTCAGAGAGTCAAGCAACGAAACTTTAAAAGATGTAAGGGAAATAATTTTTAAATGAACTTAATTCGAACAAGCCCAAGGGAGCAGGTTTAATTATCACGAAAGCACGAATTTCAATAAAATATACTAAAATAAAATTGACATTACTCTGTCCGCGATGCAAGCTTTTTTTTAGATATTTACCAGATTGTTACATCTTTAACACTATAATTACATCGTTAGTGCTATTTAGGTTTTGATCTTATAGCGGTTCCCATAAATAAACATTGCCAGACATACCACTTTGTGGCGACATTGTTTTGACAAAACACCTTTTTTGTTTTAATTTAATAAAATATATCAAAAGCAATTTCGTGCATTTGCTTTCCACTTTTATCATGATCCTTATTACAACTATGGAGATCTAAAAATGGAGAACGATTTAAAAGAACTGGATCAGTCCTGCAAAACAGAGGCTGACGAATTGTCGCGCAGCAGACAAAAACTTCCGGAGATTACCGAAAGCATCATTGCAAACTGTTATGATTCAGAAGGCTTTACGCATACCCATAGCGACCATGACCCTATCCCTGCCGAAGGATATATTATCGATGTCATCGATAAGTTAAGAGAAATTCTCTTTCCGGGCTATTTTGCCAGGGGCAAGGTCGATGCGATCAATATGAAATACAGTATCGGCCAGACCGTTTCAGTCCTTTTTGATATGATTTCCGAACAGATTGCCCACAGCATCCGGCATGAATGCCTCAGGTACGATCTGTCCTGCAGCAATTGCGAGGAGCAGGGCCAGAAAATCGCTCTCGACTTTTTAGAGTCTATTCCATCTTTGCGACAAATGCTGGCAGCAGATGTCCGGGCTATTTATGAAGGGGATCCCGCCTGCAAAAGCTATGACGAGATTATTTTCTGCTATCCGGGGCTTTTTGCCATTACCGTATACCGGGTCGCCCACAAACTATATGAATTTAAGGTGCCGCTGCTTCCGCGTATCATGACCGAACATGCCCACAGCTTAACCGGTATTGATATACACCCGGGAGCTGAAATCGGTGAAAGTTTTTGTATCGATCATGGAACCGGTATCGTCGTCGGTGAAACCACTAAGATCGGAAAAAATGTACGTATCTATCAGGGGGTAACCCTGGGAGCCCTTTCCCTGCCCAAGGATGCCGGTGCAAAGCTAAGAGGCAAAAAACGCCATCCCACCATCGAAGATGACGTTATTATCTATTCGGGAGCCACCATATTGGGAGGCGATACCTTAATCGGTGCGCGTTCCGTCATCGGGGGTAATGTCTGGTTAACAGAATCGGTGCCTGCGGACACCAAGGTAATTATGGAGACGCCACGGTTGATATTCAAACATAATCAAAAGGTATAAGCCATGCAAATATTTCCTGACATCAGCGCGACTATCGGCAGAACCCCGCTTGTTCGCTTGAACAACATCACTGACGGACTGGAGGCTGAAGTTTTGGTCAAGCTGGAATTTTTCAATCCTCTGGCAAGCGTTAAAGACCGCATTGCCGTATCCATGATTGCAGCAGCGGAAGCCGGCCACCTGATAGGCCCGGACACACTGATAGTGGAACCGACCAGCGGAAATACCGGGATTGCCCTGGCCTTTGTTTGTGCGTCCAAAGGGTATCGTCTCTGTCTCACCATGCCGGATACCATGAGCGTAGAAAGAAGAAAGCTGCTAATACATCTTGGAGCGGAACTTGTGCTGACACCGGGGGCCCAAGGGATGAAGGGGGCCATCGAAGAGGCCCAAAATATCGTCAATTTAAAAAAAGATGCCTATATGCCCGACCAGTTCAAGAATCCGGCCAATCCAAAAATTCACAGAGAAACCACGGCAGAAGAGATCTGGAAAGACACCGGCGGTCGGGTGGACATGCTGGTTTCGGGAGTTGGTACCGGCGGCACCATCACCGGTGTGGCCCAGGTCATAAAGCAGCGCAATCCTGCTTTTAAGGCCATTGCCGTGGAGCCGGCAGATTCACCGATCTTGTCAGGCGGGACCGCCGGACCCCACAAAATTCAAGGCATCGGTGCCGGCTTTGTTCCCGAAGTCCTGGAGTTATCGTTAATTGATGAAGTTATAACCGTTACCAACGATGATGCCTTTGAAACCGCACGGCAACTGGCTGCAAAGGAAGGGCTGCTTGCCGGCATTTCATCCGGAGCAGCCGTCTGGGCGGCGCTTGAGATGGCAAAACGCGACGAATCAAGCGGCAAACGTATTGTTGCTATCCTGCCGAGCACCGGAGAACGTTACTTGAGCACTCCTTTATTTAAGTAGTGCCCATCCGGATCATCCTTTTATCTTTATAGCCGGAAATATTGGTATGTCTTGACGGAAATATTGATTGCGTGTTAATTAGCTAATCATTCAATACGCTTAATCCGATTGAGGATACCAAAATGACCCAGCTTGCCTGCCAGCATACCGGTTTTTCCCGCTTGAAACTTTTCTGGGCCCTTTCCAGAACACCCCACGGTTTGCTGGACATGGCCACCCCGGCGTTAGGTGCCCTGCTGTGGCTCGGTAGATTCCCTTCCTTTGAGTTAATTGCAATCGGCCTGATCACAACCTTTGCCGGTTACACAGCGGTTTACGCCCTCAACGATGTTGTCGACTATCGGGTCGACAAAGAGAAAATACAACTGTGTGGAGCTTTTGAAACCGCTTGTGACCTGGATGCCGTTATGGTCCGTCATCCCATGGCTCAGGGATATTTGAGCTTTTACGAAGGAGTGCTATGGACTGCAGCCTGGTCGGCTGTGGCAATGATAGGCGCCTATAGCTTGAATCCCGTCTGTATAGCTGTTTTCCTAACCGGCTGCATCCTGGAAATAATATACTGTTTACTGCTTAAAGTAACTCATCTCCGCACCCTGGTCAGCGGCGGCGTTAAAACCGCAGGAGCCGTTGCCGGTGTATTTGCCGTAGATCCGCATCCGGCTCCGCTGTTTTTAATGGTTCTGTTTTTCTGGCTATTTTGCTGGGAAATCGGCGGTCAGAACATCCCCAATGACTGCACCGACCTCGATGAAGATCGGCGTCTTTTTGCCCGGACGGTTCCTGTGCGGCTGGGTCTCGAATCGGCTAACGTTATTATTCTAGGAGTTCTTATTTTTACGGTTGTTCTTTCTGCCATCGTTCTCTATTTATCTCCAATACCTTTTGAGTTTCCTTTTGCGGTCGCTTCCGTTGCAACCGGGCTATGCCTTTTTGTATTACCCGCCACTCTGCTTTATAAAACCAATGAGCCTGCATATGCAATGGCGCTTTTCAACATGGCCAGTTATTATCCGCCGGCCATGCTGATAATCGTCGTTATCAAGATAATGATTTGATGACACAAGCTCAGACCGTTTCGAAAATTCTATCCCGCTAAGGTTGGGGAAAAATTGGTTTTAGAGACTAATTGTTTGCAAAACCAAATAAAATGTTGGAATACTGGAATATTGAGGGGAAAACGGAGAGCGAAGTATTGGTTGTTTTGTGTTTGCTCATAAACCCAATTTTGTTTGCAGATCGAACCATTGCCGTTAAGCCCATTATTCCAATACTCCATCATTTCAGTGTGCTAATTGGAGCGAAGCCTCTAAGCTCGGATTAAATATGTTATAACCTTAAGGGTATAATTGTGATGCGTCGTCCCTGGCTCAACCCTAAAAACTTTCTGAACAGACACCAAAAGTTATATAAGGAAAATGTTATGAAAAAGGCGGGCATTATCCTTATATTCCTGCTTGCCATCGTATTCATTCTTTTTTTGCGTTCACCTTCAATAGAAAAACATGCATCAGAACATGTAATTATAACAAAAAAAATCCCCATGTCGGAGCCTGATAAAGTCTCGAAAGAGGTAAAAATAGCAGAACCTGGAAAAATTCCTGCCGTTGCCAAGACAAAGGAAAACCCGGCATTAATCGAGCCTCACAAAAACGATGCCGGAAAACAATTTTATGCCATTCAGGTTGCTGCATACAAGAGCCTGCTCAACGCTGTGAAGCGATCAATACACTTTAAGAATCTCGGCCATAATGCTTTCTACAACTGCGAAACGGTAAAAGGAAAAGAAAAGTTATTCAAAGTTTACATTGCATTGCATGAATCAAAAAACGTAGTTGAAGAACAAGCTATAACAATGAAGAAGTCGGGCCTGATAGAAGATTACATGATCAGAGCAATGAGCGAGACACCCCCGGCACAATCCAGTGACTGCGAACTTGCAACCGACATTTATTTTTTGCATGTTAGCTCTTACAAACACAAAAAAAATGCCGAAGAAGAGGTCCAAAAGCTAAAAGAACATGGTTCTCAAGTTGTCGCCATATTGGCAGATGTGCAAGGAGAAAGCTGGTTTCGAGTTTACATGGGTGAATTTGAAAATGAAAATAAGGCGCGCGAATTTGGTTCAAAGCTGAAAGAAAAAGGCTTGATTTCGTACTTTAAGCCCGTATCCATCGATATGATTATGCTGTCCCCCCGTCAACCTGCTGCTAGGCCGGCGCAAAAATCAGCTTCATTTATTCAACCTGAAAAACTACTACCTCCCCCTGAAGCAGATACGCCCAAATCGATACAACAACCCAAACATAATCAAGAAAAGTCGGAAGAACTCGAAGCACAAGCAAAGCTCCCGCTTGTAATTGATGACATTACATTTAAAGCTAATAACGGGACCCAGGAAATAGTACTGTTTCACGCCAACCAGTATTTTATGCCTTCGGTATATTTTAATCTTGAAGGAAAAAATCCTACTATTGCAATCGATATTGAACCGCCTGTAACTATTAAAAAAACCGGGTCTAAAATTCCAATTGCAGGAAAATGGATTAAACAGATCCAAATACAGGCAGGCGCCGACAACAAAACTTCAAGGATTGTCGTTCATCTGTATGCTTACAAAAATTATAAAGTCAGCCAAAGCTTTTACAGGTCAGAAAAGATATTTGCTATAAAAGTTATTTCCGAATAGAATCCTGTAACGATCTTATAAAACTCCCGCAAACTTGCTTGCGGAAGGTTGAAGGCAAGGATTAAATTATCATGGAAGGAAATTCCCGGAGAACAACAGCATCTAAAATTATGTTAGTATTTGCCGCTTTTATTATTGTCGTAGCCGGCATGCGAGCTTCTACGGCCATTCTTGTTCCTTTTCTGCTGGCCGTATTTATCGCGATTATCAGCACCCAGCCAATATTCTGGATGCAGCGCAAAGGGATTCCGAAATGGCTTTCCCTGCTCATCGTAATATTTGGCATCATATTGATCGGATGTCTGATTTTCGTGCTGGTCGGTTCTTCGCTAAAAGCATTTACCGGAGAGCTTCCGGTATACGAAGCAAAACTAAACAAACTGACCATGACAATCGCAGCACAGCTGAAAACGCTCGGTATGGATACTGCTGAATTCGAATTGATGGAGCTTTTTAATCCGGGCGCGGCGATGAAGTTTGTCGCTTCCGGACTGAACAGCTTCAGAAAGGTGCTAACCAACGGCTTTCTGATTCTGATGACCGTAATTTTCATGCTGATTGAAGCATCGAGCCTGCCTCTAAAACTGCGCACCATATTCGGTGATACCGAGAATGCTCTGATAAACTTCGAAAAATTCATCAACAATGTAAAACAGTATATGGCGATTAAGACCCTGATAAGTCTTGCCACCGGTATCTTCATCGCTATATGGCTGGCCGTTATCGGTGTTGATTTCGCGCTGCTCTGGGGTTTGCTGGCATTTCTGCTGAATTATGTCCCGAATATCGGTTCTATCATTGCGGCCATTCCGGCCGTACTGCTTTCCATCATTCAACTTGGACCTGCCCACGCCGTTGCCGCCGCAACCGGTTTTCTCCTCGTCAACCTGGTAATGGGCAATTTTATCGAGCCGCGGTTTATGGGCCAGAGTCTGGGACTTTCAACTCTGGTGGTGTTTTTATCTCTGATATTCTGGGGCTGGGTACTGGGTCCTGTGGGAATGCTGCTCTCGGTGCCCCTGACAATGACCGCCAAGATAGCGCTGGACAGCAGAGAGGAAACCCGCTGGCTGTCCATCATTCTGGGTCCGGAAATTGCCCCCAAACTGGCACACAAAGATAAAGGCAGATTATAAAGGTTCAGGTAGTATGGTTTTGGATAAGATAATCCAACTGCGATATCTGGCCGGGCATCATTTTGCCAAATTGCACTCCTTGTTGCTTCATTTTAAAAATACCGATTGAGGATGTGTTGATTGTATTTAAATCCGATCTTTAATTTCAACTTTTTGAGGAGTTTGACCGGAAAACCGATCAATCAGTGTCGTGGCAAAGTTTTTATAAAATAAAAGTTGAATATCTTTTGATGATCTGTTCATCAAAGTTGCGCTGATTTTAATCAGAATGCACTCTGTTTCCGCCACCGCCGAAGCAGAACGCGCCTGCCCGCGGATATAGGCCATCTCCCCAAAGCATTCACCGGCACCGATACATGCAATATCCTTATTATCTTTTTTGATTTTGACACTACCGCTGAGAATAACATATAAGGTGTCGTCGATCTCGCCTTCGGACATGATTATTTTTCCCTTGGGAAATTTGTTGATGGTGCTGGCTTGAAGCAGTTCCTTAACCTGCTCTTTGGTAAAATTATGGAAAAACCGGATATGATGGACATAATCCATGGCATCCTTTATTTTACCATTCAGAAATGTCTCGCTGAGCCCTCTTAATGCTACCCGCAAATCATAGGCCAGGTCCATGCAGGTCTGATACCGTTGCGTGTGGTCTTTTGCCAAGGCCTTTTTTGTTATATCATTTAGAATGCCGGGCAGCTCCGGGCGCAGTTGGGTTATGGCAGTCGGCTCCTCACTGGTAATTTTATACATGATGGCAAAATTGTTTTCACCCGGAAAAGCCTTCTGGCCGGCTAAAAGCTCGTATAATACACATCCTAAAGAAAACATATCGCTATAGGTCCCGAGAGATTCCTCCTTCAACTGTTCGGGCGACATATAGCTCGGAGTTCCCCAGACCCCCAACTCAGAGGTCTGCTGTGTCAGTTGCGCGATACCAAAATCGGCAATTTTGGGAATGCCTTCCTTGTTAAGCATAATATTAGACGGCTTGATGTCCCTATGAATAATGCCTTGATTGTGGGCATAGTCAAGGGCATTACAGACACCGAGAATGATCTCTATCGCCTTGTTAACAGGTAAAATGTTGTCCCTGCAGCAGTATTCCTCCAGAGTGGTCCCATCAACATACTCCATGGTGATGTAACTAAATTTTTCGTGCATCCCGACATCATGGATGATGACCATGTTTTGGTGGATTAATCGCCCAGCGGATTGGGCTTCGACAAAAAATCTCTCCAGAGCGCGATGCGAGACTGGCTGTGAGATCTTGACGGCAACATATCTTTTAATGAAAGGGTCCATTCCCAGATAAACGACGCCCGATGCTCCCCGTCCCAACTCGCGGATAATTTTATACCTGCCGATGGTTTTCAAGTCGGATAAAGCTGCAACAAATTCAGGGCTTATGGAGCTGTCATTCATACTCGTCTCGTATAGTACCCGGATCCGGGGTTATATGCAAAAGAGAGGTTGGCGCCGGCAGCCAACCATTACAATTATAAAGACGGGTATAAAGCACCCCTTTCCGGAAGAATTGAATGGATGGTCTGAAATTTGCTTTTGGGCTTGAATTTCAGATGCCGGACATCCTCGTTTAACCCACACGTTTAAACACAGGGCATTCCTCAGCAAGTTGTGTCAAAATATTTATATCACCGCCAAGAAGAGTCTCTCCATCCGAAGGACCTTGGGCTTTATTGAATAACTCATGATCTTTTTGGGGACATTGAGGGGTGAGGGCATTAACACAATCAAGACAGTTTTTTTCTTCTTTCATTGACCATCCTTTCTTCTTGCTGAATATGGCATTTAATCAAAATTATAGGTTCCTGCTTAAGCTGCAACCAATTCAGACTAAATTTCATTGAAAATTGCTTGAATCATGCATGGCCGAAAATTAAAAATTTGTCTCTCAAAACATTAACTCGGTTTTCTATTTATATAGCCAACTGTTCTATTGTTCAAGCTTATTGTTGATGAATTCGTAAAAAAATCGAACCTTCAACGCCTTGGACCTTAAGTGCTATGTTGCCATTTAGATGTTTAATAGCAGACACTTAGGTTTAGCACTATAGCTTAACAATACCTTTAGAAATTTGGCATGCAAGCTTCAGGTATGAGGTGGTTAAATTATAAGGCCCGACAGGCTAAGTTTGCATGGGGATTGAAAAGGAATAAAAGCATTATTGCATTTTTGCTTGACTTGATATATAAATTTTAATACTAAAAACGCTTCACTGATCCCCAGTAGCTCAGTTGGCAGAGCAAGTGGCTGTTAACCACTAGGTCCGCGGTTCAAGTCCGCGCTCCGGAGCCAAGTCGGAAGACCTCGAAGGCCCGCAGCGCGCCCTCAGCGCGCAGCGGGTGGACGGGCTCTCGCGAGT
>JAQBHK010000541.1:0-3758 GCA_032127815.1 Desulfobacterales bacterium | reverse complement strand
CTCGTGGTTCGAAGACATTCACTTCTGTTATGTTCGTCCAGGGTGTGGGGGCAAGCTCAATACCGTAATCACCGGCAGGATCAGCTCCCTCAAAAAAACATACGTGACATACATCAGACCAAGGAGACCAAGCCAAGCTGAGAGGCCCGCATTTAATCTCCGGTTTTCCAGGCTGCCAGATAAGGGGGTAAAAAACTCCACGAAGCTCGAGAAATGAGGCCTTCTCTGCACTGAACTTCACCTTCTTATTCTTAAAATCACCGGTTCCATCTTTCTGGTAATATACATCATAAATAGCAAACTTCTCTTTCCCATCTTTTTCAGTCCAAAACTTGGTAAACATCACTGCACAGTATAAAGAGTCTTTACGAACCAGCATAATTCTCCCTAAAGGCATCCCTATACAAGTAGGACCAATATTCACTTCATTGGGTCCTGGAGCTTCATACCCGGCAATTTTATTATATTTTTCTATATCACCAGCATCTACATTTGTTGGAATTATAGTTATTAAACAAACCAAAACGAGTGTTATTATCTTACTCATTACAGTTTCCATAATCTTTTGATACGTAATCCAAATTAATTTCATAAAGTTTCTTAACATCAACTACTCTGAATATACGTTTTCATAAAATTATAACGTGAAAGTGAGGGGCCGGGCGGATTACCTGCACATGGCTTCTAAATTGTAGTGCCTATGAACATGAAAAGGCATTTCAAAAAAGCCCCAGCTTAGCCCGGTCCCGCTCCACTGTTTTGTTGTGCGAAATGTTTGCTATTACAGTATAATATGTACCAACCGATCTTTTAATTCCAAGCTTGACTTTACAGATAAATGTAATTACAATAATCACAATTATATTTAAAAAATTATAAGGAGCAATACCCATGGAAAAACAAATACGCGCAAGAGATGTCAAGCTAGTACCTATTGGAAATTCCAAAGGAGTTCGCATACCCAAGCCGCTCCTTCAAAAATATGGCCTTAAAAATTCCCTTTTACTTGAAGAAACAGACAGAGGGCTGCTTCTTCGTAATAAAGAAGACAGTAAACTTTCTTGGGAAGATACGTATAAAGCCATGGCAGATGAAAAGGAACACTTGGACGAATTTGACACAACTCTTCTTGACGGACTGGAGGATGAGGACTTTGAATATTAAAAGGTACGAAATCTATTTTGCTGATCTCAACCCCACGATAGGAAGCGAAATAAAAAAAGTCCGCCCGGTTGTCATTATTAGTCAAGATGAAATGAATCAATATTTAGAAACCGTTGTCGTATGTCCATTAACCTCAAAGATGCACCCACAATGGAGAACCCGACTTCAGATTAAATGCGCGAATAAAGAAGCTGAAGTAGCCGTTGACCAAATACGCACTATTAGCAAAAAAAGATTGAAAAAGAAAATTGATGAATTATCAAAGATCAAAGCTGCTCAATTACGTAAGCTCATAACTGACATGTACGGTGAATAGCCTTTCTTTTAATTTTATACGATTCCCAACCAATAATCCCACCTGTGTGATTCATTACATCGCACAACGTATAGAGTTTTATCCATTGTCCCGCAGGACAAAAATGCGGGAAAGCCCAGTTTGGTAGAAACAGTTTAAAAAGCACAGACGATATGTTAATCAGCGGGATGATGGATAAAACTTTGTTGGACTGGGCCGCTCCGAGGAGCCGCAAAATACTTACCATTATCTATGGGGATTGTAAAGTTTTGATTTTGCGTAAAGAGTTGCAAATTTACGAAATTTACAACTCTCGTCGACCTGAGATTTGATTTATATCGGCCAAAAAAGGAACCAGGATGCCCAAAATCAATTCAAATAAGCCCGGTTATAGATGCTTACGACCAAAGACCGTCACGTTTGGGCGCACCTGTCCTGTTGCTCTTTGAGGAGCTTTAAAAAACGAAAGAACGTAATCATCCTGATGCCTTGGTGTCGGTGATAAAAATGCTGTCCGGATGATTAATTTAGGTTTGTATCAGTCAAAAACAGCCTTAAGACCGCTGCTCCGGTGGATGCAGAATTTCAAATCCACTGGGGCCGCTCCCTTCCGGTATCAAGCCAACCGATAGCATGGTTCCTTTCCCGCAGCAGGGACAAAGCTTGATATCCTTGCCAGTGAGTTTCAGCATCATCTCCTGCACCGACTGGTTGACGGCTTCCGGCAGATCCCGTAAAAGGCCAAGCAGTTCCCGGCATCTTCGGACATTTTCACGTTTGCACCGGTTTGCAAACAGCCCGTAATGCCTGATTCGCATAAAGCCTTTGGGCAACACATGCAGCAAAAAGCGGCGAATAAACTCGACGGCATCTATGGTTGTCTGTTTTGTCTGTCCGCTGTCTCGATCTTTATACGCCAAGGTTACTTTTCCGTTTTCAAGGGACAGGATGCGATTGTTGGAAATGGCAACCCTGTGAGTATAGCGCGCCAGATATTCGAGCACATACTCCGGTTGCTCAATGGGGTCTCTGATATCCACCACCCAATTACAGGCGTAGCAGCTGTTCACCAGTGCCTTGAACCCACCGGCAGTTCCAGCGGACTCAATGCTTCCAGGGAAAATCAACTCATTGTTTTGATAGGCTTTGTTCAGATAATCGATAAATTTTCCCCGAAACACCGGTGACAAAGCTTGTATCGGAAAAAGGTAGTCATTTTTGCACCCGATCCATTGATTCCCGTCGGCAAGGACTCCGCCCGGAACCAGACAATGCAGGTGAAAATGATCATTGAGCAACTGGTCCCAAGTGTGTAGAATCAAAATAAAGCCAAGTTTGCCGCCAAGTCCGTTTTCCGGGTTTGCGCCGAACTCGAGCAGGGTCTCTGATACAGCCTTGAATAAAATCCGCAGCATCACCTTTTTGTTGCACAAAATGACAGGGTTAAGCTCGTGGGGCAGGGTAAAGACGGCATGAAAATATGGCACCGGCAAAAGTTCCGCTTTGCGCGCTTCAAGCCACTTTTCCTTTGTAATGGTCTGGCACTTGGGGCAGTGACGATTACGGCACGAATTGTAAGCATTGCGCTGGGTCCCGCAATTGTCGCACGCTTCAATATGGCCGCCCAGATAGGCAGTGCGGCAGTTTAAAATATCATAGACCACCTTGTAGTGTTCCGGCGGCATCCGGTATTTTGCCAGATAATCGGACACGTGCTCACGCAAAATATCGGCAACTTCAATTTTCGGTTTTTTGCAACCATACGCTGCTGGTGTTCTGCTATTTGTCTGTATCATCGGTATCCTCCCACGGGCTTGCGGTTTGCTTTTCTTCATCGACAAAATCAAAAGGGCTTTTCACCATCCCAAGTCCTTTATTGGAGACATGAAGATATGCCATCGTGGTGGATAACGATTTGTGCCCCATCAATACCTGTATTCTGCGAACATCGTAGCCTGCCTCGAGAAGATGTGAAGCAAAGCAATGCCGTAGCGTGTGAATGCCTTTTCCCTTTGTAATGCCCGCTTTTTTCTTGGCCTTATAATAGATGCGTTGAACTGAGGAGATTGATATGTGCCGGATCGAATTTTTTGCGGGAAACAGCCAGTTCTCGGGGCGGCATGCCTTGTAGTAGAGACGCAATTCTTTTAACAACCGCTGTGAAAAAATCGTATAGCGATCCTTTTTGCCTTTGCCTTGGTCGACACGAATAACCATCCTGGAACCGTCGATATGGTTCAGCCTCAACCCGACAAGTTCACTTACCCTCAACCCTGCTGAATAGACTGTCATCAGTATG
>JAQBHK010000540.1:0-2883 GCA_032127815.1 Desulfobacterales bacterium | reverse complement strand
CTCCGCCGAACATGAATGTTCTCCCTGGCTTCTTCCACCGCATCCAGCCGGGCCCGCACCCGCTTCAAATGCATCAACGGATACCGCATCCATTGCCGGAGCAGCCGGCTTCCCATGGCGGTAACAGTCTTGTCGATGATGCCAAGAAGTGTCCCCTTTTTGGAACCTGTGTGAATATTTTGCAGGATTTCAAGATTTCGGCAGCTGATATCATCGATAATGAGATAATTGTTTAATGAATAGGTCTCGATGTCTCCTAAATGTTCGATTTTCTGTTTCTGGGTTTCCCTTACATAAAAGATAAGCGCCCCGGCTGCCTGCACTCCGGCCTTTAGATGTTCACATCCGAACCCTTCCAGGGAAAGGGTTTTGAATTGATCAATGAGCCTTTCCCGGCATTGTTGGTGCTCAAATGCGCGGTCTTCTAAAAAAGTTATTGATTTCTCCGACAACGCATCGATAATCATTGTAACAAAGGGATCGGTTTTGGAGGACTCCGGGAAAATGGCTTCACGGGGCGATACCCGCAACACTTCGTCAACAACCGCACTTAAGTCCTGAGATTGGGATACCCGAAAAGTCCCCGTCGAAATATCCAGATAGCTGAATCCGACTGTATTGTTGTTGCGAGCTGCGGAAAAAACATAATTGTCGGATTTTGCATCTAAATATTCATCGTCAACGATCATGCCGGGGGTAATGACCCGCACGACATCCCGTTTAACCAGCCCTTTGGCTGCGGCCGGATCTTCGATTTGGTCGCATATTGCAACTTTGTGTCCCTGGTCTATTAAACGGGCGATATATCCTTTGGCGGCACGGTAGGGAATACCGCACATTGGAATCGGAAACTCGTCTTTTTTGTTTCTGGATGTCAGCGTAATCTCGAGTATCCGGGATGCAATTTCGGCATCCTCAAAAAACATTTCATAAAAATCTCCCATTCGATAAAAAAGGATGGCATCAGCGTACTGCTCCTTTATGGACAGATACTGTTTCATCATGGGAGTTGCTTTGGCGAGACTCATGGCTGCAATCGTTTCGGTCTGTAAAACCTGAATCTCATATTTGAGATTCATGCTCTGTTATCTTTTTATGCTATTTTTGTTCCGATTGTTATTTGTTCCTATTCGTACTCTTAATCGTAATCCTAAATCATGATCAGAAACTTGATTACGATTAAGAGTAAGAATTAGGATTAAGATAGAGAATAAAAATGGCTTATAAATAATGAAATCAAAATAGCCTTGTTAAGTACATTTTGCGTCACCCCACAGTTCATACTGTATATAGATTATTTTTTCAACAAGAATACTATATATGGCAAATTAAAAAGCGCTATATTTGAGGTTCGAAAGCTCCGGTTTTTGTTGCCGGAATCCTCGAGCCCCCCTTACTCGCAATATCTCATTAACTTTATCTGCCGATTTCTCTTATATTCTTTATGAAATATGCGATTTAGGCGGAAATCCCTCAATGTATAGCGCTTCAGTTTCTCGCAAGCCGAGCGTTTTAAATTTTAGACTTGAAAATCGCTCAATTTGGGTTTTTATGTAGTAAAATTTGTGCTTTTTGCGTCAAACTTCCTTTCAATGTCACTCTGTCTGACAGATGGCTGAGTGGTAATTATTTATGGTTTCAACGTGTTGGGGTTAGGTTATTTGTTACATGCTCTGTTCCTCACTCGCGGTACTGCCACCGGGTGACGCGCCCCGCAACGAATCCAGTTCTCTTTTAAGTGCCGTCAGCTCGTCCTGCTGGGCCGCAGTGGCGGCATTTAAGTTCTTAAGTGTTTTGTTGGACTTAAAACGATCATAAAGACCGAAAAAATAGGCAATTAAAAAGCCTGTCAGGAAAAAAACGAGAAACAGAACCGCATGCGGCAATTCCGGTGTATGCAAAGTGTCAAGAAACGGCAATGCTAAGCTGAGACTCTGTTTTGCCATAAAAAATATTTTGTTCTGATAAACAAATCCACCCGCAAACACCAGAATAATCAACCAGAAAGCAATTTTAACTTTTTTCATTTGTTTTCCCCCTAAGATGACCGCGTTATAGAACCAGTTGTTCAAAGTATGGCTTTAAATTGTTGTATGTAACTTTTAGATGTTCAGGAATGACACGAACATCGGCAAAAACCGTCAAAGCATTTGTATCGCCGAACCAGCGGGGGACAATATGAAAATGAATATGTTCTTCCACACCGGCACCTGCGACTTTACCCAAGTTGAGTCCGACATTGAATCCATCGGGGTTCATCACTTTTTTTAATATTCCGACGGACTTTTCAACAGTTAATATCAGGTCCCCCATTTCGTCTTTGCTCAACTGATCCAGAGTCGCAAGGTGGCGGATAGGAGACACCAGAAGGTGTCCATTAATGTACGGGTATTTATTCATGATCACCATAGTTACCTTGCCCTTGAAAAGGGTCAGTTCATCCTGCTCTGAAAGCGCTTTGCAGAAGATACACCCTTCTTCCTTGTCACTCAGGATGTAATCCATGCGCCAAGGGGCCCACATCGTTTTCATTCCCGATCCTCCGAATCTCACTTTCTGACTTTCTTAGTTCTGCACCCAACCCTAAGTTTCTCTACCTTTTTCAAGCTTAAAACTCAACCTTTTTCTCCAAAATCCAGGTTTCTTGCGGGTTACACGAACCTAGGTTGAGCGGTTCAACGTTTAAGCCCGCCCTGGCGCGACGACCGTTATCAAGGATATCAACCCTCTGCTATTAAAATATATAACTTGGATCCAACTCCTTGAAATCAGGTCTGGGCCAGGGGTTCCGGGTTGATGAACCCTAACAGGCTCAATTCAAAAACTTTACGCCTCAATGGAGGCGGCAAGCAATTCTCACCTAATGGGTGTGATAGACCAATC
>JAQBHK010000539.1:0-13883 GCA_032127815.1 Desulfobacterales bacterium | reverse complement strand
GATGACATCTCTGAAAAGTTCACTTCCGCCTACGATGACGCCATCATTATCTCCGGAAGTGCCAGTGATGATGTTGTCAATATGTGCGTTTCCTCAGACATTAACTACTTACTGGAAAAACCGATCAGACCATATGCTCTGCAACTTGCAGTCAGGGCCATAATGAATAAATATTTAAAGTTTGCCAGGAAGTTGTTGCAAGACCCTCTATTTGCCCAGAGAGTGTCAAAGTTTTAAAATGAACGCCATTATTGTCAGCGATTTGCACCTAGGTTTGCGCTATTTTTGTTGTCAGGAATTTGAACGTTTTCTAAAAAGCATTTTCCAATGAATCTTGATATGCGTTGATAAGCGTTAAGGCCTCATCTTGTGACGCGAGCTGCGTTAATGATTCGCGAAACTTGCTGCTGAAAGGCAGCCCCTTGGCAAACCAGCCCAGCTGACTGCGCAGTATCCGGCAGGCCCGCTGTTCTCCAAAGAATGTTATTGAGTTTTGCAAGTATCGCGTCATTACTGCAAACCGCTGTGCAAGTGCCGGGGTGGACGTCTCATCGCCATTAAGCAGCGCCAGTACCTGTGAAAAAATCCATGGCTGTCCGATAACGGCCCTTCCGATCATGACGGCGTCACATTTAGTCTCTGTCTGCATCTTGATAGCATCTTTGGCTTCTACAATATCGCCGTTCCCGATCACCGGAATGGATACATGTTTTTTGACCGCGGCAATCAGGGACCAGTCGGCCTTGCCCCTGAACCCCTGGGCGGCGGTGCGCGGATGCAGAATAACGGCGTCAACTCCATTGTCTTGCGCGATTTCAGCGATTCGCAATGCCTGGCTCCCTGACGCATCCCAACCGGTTCTTATTTTGATGGTAACCGGGATCGACACCGCCTTGCGAACTGTTTGTATTATGGCTTCAACTTTTGCGGGCGTTTGCATGAGGGCAACGCCGGCGCCGGCCTTGAGCACCTTTTTGACCGGGCAGCCCAGGTTGATGTCGACAATATCGGATCCTGAAGCAGCGACCAGCAAGGCTGCTTCCGCCATAATTGTTGGATCGGATCCAAATATCTGAATTGAAAGCGGCTTTTCTTCCAAACGGCTTGCAAGCAGTTCATAGCTGTTTTTAGATCGATGGACCAGTCCATTGGCGCTGACCATTTCCGAACAGACCAGAGCGCAGCCGGCTTCTTTAGCCAAAAGCCGGAAGGGCAAACTGGTAATTCCCGCCAGCGGCGCCAAAACAGTAATATTGTCAAGTTCAACAGATCCGATTTTCATCATTTATTATGGTATAAGTTTCTTTTAATAATTTAAACACGAAATCACGAAAGTACGAAAACAAATCTTCTTTTCATCCTATTGTGTCAGCTATTTTTTTCAAACGTTGATTATTAATCAAACATATTTTTTCGTACTTTCGTACTTTCGTGATATTTTTTATATTTTTGACGTTCAAGATTACTGTCGGAGGACGGGTTGGCGTAGCAGAACAGGCAGTTGTGATAACATGGCTGCTGCTGATACGAACCGATGTCTTTAGAGATCATGCAGCCGCAGCCGTCCTTTATCCGCTGACCAGCGTCTTTTTTAAAACTAAGGTTTCCGCCGTAAAGTTCAACCAGAAGACGGCTGGGAATACACGCACTTTGCCTGACCCCCGTATCGGCGGGCAGGGTTTTTAAAATTTTCTTTTCACAGCAGATATAAAGATCGATATTTTGGGCTGTGAGTGTTTGGTTGATGTTAAGCAGAATATTTTGTTTTGTTGCCAAAGGCGGATCTACGAATGTAAATCCCGGTATCGATGCAGTTCGTCTGCTAATTTTCGGATAATGGTCCATAAAACTTGTGATGCATCTGCCGATGCCGCAGTCAGCCGCGCGGGCTGCAATTAAAGAAAAATCGGACAGATTGTCGCGCATATTCCCTTGCTCGGTTTTGTAAAAACAGATCGGATCGAATCTCCAGGTTACACTGCCGGCACCAAACATTTGACAGAGTATGTCAAGCTGCCGGAGACGTTCTTTTAAAGGCGGTACCCGCGGTTCCAGCAGCGCATCGTCTGAGTTGATAGTAAAATTGAAAAACAGATTGTATCCCATGGCCGCCAGCGCTTGACCGTATCCGCCTTCGATAAACGGGCCGAAATTTTTTGACCAGAAAATAATGGTGTGGACTTTGTCAGGTATGGCCGGCACTACGGCCACTTTGTGGTTATAAGGGTTTATGACCTCAAAAGATCTTTTTTGGATCTGCTGCATAAACCAGCTCATGTAAAAAGCCGGAATATCGGTCCTTCTGGAAGCCGAGATAGCTATTTGTTGAGAAGACGGCATTACTTTTTCTTAAGGTCAGCCAAGGATATTACTTTTTGACCGGTAGATTTTTTGAGCCCTTCTTCTTTTTTTTCTTCCTCTATTTCAGGTTCTTGGGGACAGACAACTTTTTCTATCCGCATTCTTTTACCGTTCATGGTGAATTCAGCACCACTGATATAGATATCCCTTAAAATCCAGGTTACGACCTGCAGTGGTACTTGCAGCAGCAGAATTTTAACATGATACCAGTCTTTTTTGCTGTCCGCATATATATTCTCTATTCTGGCGAATGCCAGCGGCTGATCTTCAAAATGTATTAATACAACATCATTTTCTTTTGCCATTTTTTCAAGTCCTTTTCATCATCATTACACAGCCGCCGACTGATGTAAAGGGGCAGAAAAGCCGTTGCAGCGGAATTTTCGCTCCTGGTATTCCTGTGCACAGTGGGTATGTGTACCCCCCCTTTATAACCCCTAAATCCACCCTTGTATTAATAACCATTCCTGCTAATTTGACCTGCTTATATTTAAAAAAGCAACATGTCGATTCGAACAAAAAAGCCGCCCTCTCTTAGGCCAAAATTTTATCCCAACCCAAACAGAGCGGTTCAAAATAAGACATTTTTTTTGAATGGCTATCGACCGAATCTGCGATATTGTTTGAAGCGTTACAACCGGCTAATAATTTAATTTTATTTATATTTCTAAACGCTCTGTTTAGAGCCAGGCCAATGTAGTTATCTCCACCGGTTATGCGGTTGCCGGAAAAGTTAAAGAAACCTTAAAATTCGGAGCTGCGGGATTTGTCGAAAAACCCTATCAAATAAAAGAATTATTGAAAATAGTCAGAGACGTTCTGGATAAAAATCCGCCTTCTTTTTAAATCCATTCAGAAATTTCACACCAAATGAATTCTTGTTCAGTTTGAACCAATCCATCTTTCTTTCAAAACAAAGCAGTTTTATAATGTGCGGCACCGGCATCAATCATGTCTAATTATAAGTATTAATTAGAAAATTCTGTTGTTTGGCGATTTAATTTCAAATAGAGAAATTTCTTGACATGTGCATACAAGTTCTGATAATTGAATGAATGGTCATTCACTATTTAACAAATAGGAGGTATCATGCTCAGAAAGATAAAACAGGCGGCCGTAATCGGATCCGGCGTAATGGGCGGTGGTATTGCCGCCCTGCTTGCCGGTGCCGGTATCAAAACCATACTATTGGATATAGTTCCGTTTGACTTGAAAGATGACGAAAAGGCGGGCCCGGCGGCCAGAAACAGAATCGCAAAAGCCGGGCTCGACACCGTTTTAATGTCAGCCCCATCTCTTTTGATGCAATTAAAAGATGTCGAACGCATCACCATCGGTAATCTGGAGGATGATTTTGACAAGCTGGCAAACTGTGACTGGATTGTTGAAGTCGTCATAGAAAACCTGAAAATTAAGCAGGACCTTTTTAAACGCATTGAGCCGGTGAGGAAAAAGGGATCGGTTATCTCTTCAAATACTTCCGGAATTCCTTTGAAAAAAATGTCTCAGGGGCTTGATCTAGAGTTTCGGCAGCATTTTCTGGGAACGCACTTTTTTAATCCGGTCCGTTATATGAAATTGCTGGAGATTATTCCGGGCGAGGAAACACTCCCTGAAGTTATAGCGTTCATGGCTGATTTCGGGGAACGGATTCTGGGCAAAGGCATTGTGTGGGCCAAGGACACACCCAACTTCATCGGCAACCGCATTGGGGTTCAGGGAATCGTCACAGCCATGCAGTTGATGCTGGCAGACGGCCTCACCATTCCCGAGGTCGATGCTCTTTTCGGCCCGGCCATTGGAAGACCGAAAACCGCCATGTTCAAAACCTCGGACCTTGTTGGTCTTGACACCCTGGGTCACGTAGCGCAAAACACCTACGACCTCGTCGTTGATGATGAGGCCCGCGACAGCTTTGTGCTGCCCGCATTCGTTAACCGGATGATCGCAAAAAACCTGCTGGGCAAAAAAACCCACAGCGGCTTTTACAAGACCGACTTGACGCCGGAGTGGAAAATAATCCGCAAGGTCATTGATCCGCACACCTTGGAATATGCGGAATACGACCAGCCGGATTTCCCTTGCCTGGCCGCGGCCAAAAAGGCCCAGACCCTGCCGGAAAAGATCAAGGCTTTGGTTTACGGTGATGACAAAGGTGCTGTTTTTGCCTGGAAAGTTATTGCTCAAAACCTGATCTACGCTGCCAACAGAGTCCCCGAAATAACCGATACCATTGTTGAAATCGATAAAGCCATGCAGTGGGGATTCAATTTTGATATGGGACCGTTTGAAACCTGGGATGCCATCGGCCTGCAGGCTTCGGTTGCAAAAATGGAAAAAGATGGGCTTGAGGTGCCGGCCACGATCACGACCATGCTTAAAGCCGGTCATACATCTTTTTACAGGCCGGCAAACGGCGGTTTGGCTTATTACGACTTTGTTTCCCAGGACTACCGACCGCTGGTCGAAAACGAAAACGTTATCTCTTTGAATTTCCTGAAAAGGACCGACAAGGTTGCCAGAACTTGCAGCAGTGCCTCGCTGATCGACCTTGGCGACAATATTTTCTGCCTGGAATTCCATACCAAGATGAATGCCTTGAACAAGGAGATTGTTGAATTTCAGCAAGAAATTGTCGAGTATATGGATGACAATGGGGCCGGGTTGGTCATCGGCAATCAGGCCGGCGGTATGCCGGGCGCCTTTTCCGCCGGCGGTGATCTTAACTTTATGGCCTCGCTGGCTTTGGAAGGGAAATATGCGGAGATCGACGTCTTCTTACAAACCGCCCAGAACAGCCTTCAGGAAGCAAAATATCACAGTTTCCCGGTTGTGGCCGCACCTTACGGCATGGCCCTTGGCGGAGGCTGCGAGGTGTGCCTGGCAGCCGACCGTATCGTTGCCCATGCCGAACTATACATGGGACTGGTTGAAATCGGCGTAGGTCTGCTGCCGGCCGGGGGCGGCTGTCTGAACCTGTGGAAGAAGTTTATCAGCAGCATACCGGCAGCGGTGACCGATGTTGACCTGGCTAAATTCTTTGTACCGGTCTTTATGAATATCGCCATGGCCAAATTCTCCACCTCGGCGGCCGATGCCAGGGCCAATGGATTTTTAGGGCCTAATGACAGGATCGTATTCAACCGCGACTATCTTATCAGCGAAGCCAAGAAAGAAGTGTTACATATGCTGGATGCAGGCTATGCGCCGCCGGTTAAACGCAAAGTAAAGGTTTTAGGCGAGGCGGCCCAGGGCATGATTGACGCTGAAATTTTCAATATGCTGCAAGGCCGGTTTATCACTGAATACGATGCTTTTTTAGCCAAACGCATCGCCTATGTCATTAGTGGCGGTAATGTCAGAGACAACAGCGAAGTTGAGGAAGATCTCATCCTCAAACTGGAACGTGAAGCGTTTGTCGATTTCTGGAAAGAAGAAAAGACCCGGGCCCGGGTGGAGCACATGCTGAAGACCGGCAAACCTCTCAGGAATTAGTCGTTGGTTATTGGGTTGCGAATCATAAAAAAATATATGCAAAAAACTTAATATAAACGAGATATTTGAGCGGCGCAGCCGCGTTATATAGAATCGCGCAGCGATTGTATTAAAGGAGGAATCAAGATGAAAGATGCCTACATAGTAACATCAATTCGAACCCCGGGCTGCAAACGCAACAAGGGGGCGTTTAAAGATACAAGACCGGAAGATCTGCTGGCGTTTATTCTGAAGGCGGCTGTTGAAAAAACTCCCAACCTTGAAATGCAGCACATCGAGGACGTCCTGGTGGGCTGCGCTTTCCCGGAAGCCGAACAGGGATTGAATATCGGGAGAATCGCTGCTCAGATCGCCGGATTTCCCGATCAGGTTTCAGGAGCCACGGTCAACCGGTTCTGTGCGTCGGGGCTCGAAGCCATTGCCCTGGCATCTTTGCGCGTTATGTCGGGCTGGTCGGACATTGTTATCGGCAGCGGTTTGGAGTCCATGACCTATGTTCCCATGGGCGGCAACCTTCCACGGCCGCATCCGGATTATGCCAAAAAGCATGCCGAGCTTTACGTCTCCATGGGAGTGACGGCCGAGAATGTCGCTGCCCGTTATCAGGTTTCGCGCCAAGCCCAGGACGAACTCGCCTATTCGTCGCACAAGAAGGCGGCCGAAGCTACAGACAAAAAACTGTTTACTGAGATTGTTCCCACCCCGGCCACAAAATATATTCAGCAGCAAGACGGCTCTTACAAAAAAGAGACCTTTATGGTTGATGCGGATGACGGCATCCGGCCGCAAACCACTTTAGAGGCGCTGGCCGGGCTGAATCCGGTGTTTGCGGCCGGCGGATCAGTCACGGCCGGAAATTCGTCCCAGACCACCGACGGGGCGGCGGCCACCATTATTATGAATGCCGCCAAGGTCGAAGAATTAGGATTAACACCTGTCGCCAAATTGAAATACTATACTACGGTAGGCTGCAAGGCCGATGAAATGGGCGTCGGACCGCTCTTGGCCATCCCCAAGCTTTTGCGCCTTGCCGGTATGGATCTTGCCGATATCGGCCTGTTTGAAATCAACGAGGCCTTTGCTTCCCAGGCGGTTTACTGCATCAATGAACTTGGTATTGACATGGAAAAGGTCAATATACACGGCGGGGCCATCGCCCTGGGCCATCCCCTGGGGTGCACCGGCGCCAAACTGTGCGCGACGCTGCTGGCCAACATGCAGGAACGCGGCATAAAATACGGCATTGAGTCCATGTGCATCGGCGGAGGTATGGGAGCGGCGGCACTGTTTGAGCTCTGCGACTAACCTTTATATTTATCCTCAATCTGTTTTTTTACCTTCTGTGCCTCTTTCATAAGCTCTGCGGCACTGGTGTAGGGCATGGTCAAAGGAATCTTTGCAGAGGGGAATTTTGCTTGCATTTCGGAAAGATGGTTCTGCAGGCTTGTTTTTATTTCACCAATTGAATTGGCGTAGTCATTCGGGCCGGCCAAATTGTCACCGGCAGGCAGGTAGAGTACTTCGCAAGGTCCGGCAGGGTTTTTATGATCGGAAAAGTGCCAGCTACCGTCCCTATCCTTCCATTGGTAAATTTTTATTTTTTCCACAGCAGTCGGAATTGCTGTATTTCCTCTTGTGCTAACCGCTGGCAGTATGAGTTCAGCAAGGCTGGGAAGCTGTGGCATCGAAAAGTTTACAAGTTTAAGTTTGTCCAGCGTCATGAAAGGCCGGTTATCAGGGCCTTTAATGCAAAAAGGCGCCATACAAGCCAATAAGAGGAGCATTATTAATAATTTATAAAACAGCTGCATGGCATTTTATTTAAATTTGAGACCTTGCCTAACTAGTGTCCATCAGTAAAGATATTTAAACACTAAGCAGTTTGACTATGTTTGCCTGCCTAAAACCGTATATCTTTTCAAGCTGTGCTTTGTCGTTTTCTGAGCTAAGCAGTTTTACAGCGAAATTTAACAACTTTTTAACCTCGTCCGCGTTCTTGTCAACAGTTTCAGGGCTCACCCGACCGGACTCCGCCGCTTGCCGAAAATTTTGGATTTCAACAATGTCTTTTAGATCACCGGGCATATCAAAATTGCGATTTTGAGTTGCGTCGATTTTTTTGTCTTCCCCTGCCGCCCCTGCCGGTCCGGTTTGTTTTTTAATAAAATCAAGACTTTGAAGTTTGTTGCTGATCAATAGACTCATAGCCCTCCCTTCTTCTTGAACCGCTATAAATAAAAACCCATTCTCTCAATGAAAGAACGGGTTTCAACGTCGAATTGATCCAGTCGTTGGGCAACCCCGCTACCCATAAATACCGGGCCGGAGGTTTTGCGTCCCACTATTGCAAGAGGTTTGCCTTTTCACAACTATTATTTAGCAACTGTATCGGCATTGATACAAAAAATCTTTAGGTTTATTTATGAATCAGAAGACGGATCATACCGGTTTCTTGACTGTTACGAAAAACTCCTGCTGATCCCATTCGATATTGGCAAGGCTGTCTATATCAAAAGGTTGCCCGTTAAATTCGGCGGCGCGACATCCGGCCCCAAAAGAATCCGGTGCTTTCTGTAAAAAACCCTGCAGGTTCTTACCTTTTATCCACACACCCTTTGCAAGAAACATGGAGCCCAGTTCCCGGGCCACCAGGTTGAAAAGCTTCAGCACCAACTCGCCTTCTTGAATATGATCCGGAAGCGGCGATTTTACATGAGAAATTTGACTGCGCATGGCCGCATACGCCCCGCCACGGCGCAAGGTGGCCCCTGCCAGTCCGGGCAGAGCGGCAGACAAGGCCAGTGTGGAACCGCTTTTGACAACAGCGGTGTCGATGTTATCCACCGCTTTGCCGTCCAAAAAAATGGTTTGCAGCCTTTGTTCAATATAGTCGGCATTCAAACCGAGTTGCCGGTGTAATAATTCCCGTATGGTGCATCCCACCTTAACTTTTATTGTAACTCCCTGTGAAAGCAGCGCATAAAACGTCGGGATCAGTTCCTCTTCAACGGTTAAGCTAAGGGTTGCTTTTTGTAAATTTTTCAAGTTCTGTCCTCATTGTACAATCCAATGACAAATAGTTATGGGGAGCCCCATGCGGAACTCCCCATAAATTCAATAGGTAAGAGGTTTTTTTTCCCCAAGTTCCGCTTAAAGCGGAACATTATATAAAATCGCGCAGCGATTTTATATTACCAGTTAAAGACCTGATCGAGATCTTCATCCTTAACTTCAAAAGTTGTGTTATGAGGCGCCAGCGGTTCGTTTTTAAAGAATTCGGGCAGACGGTCATGCTCTTTGGTAAAGCCTGCGCGAGCATTGAAATCTCTTTCATAGGTAAGGATCTGTTTCCCCAGGGCGGTCACATCGTCGGCAGTGAGTTCCTGCCCGCTAAATGAGCCGAGCAGATCCAGCAAAGCCTGAAACGTATCTGGCTGATCAAGAATTGCAAAAGCAATAAACAGACACATACCGGTGGCGTCAATGGCAGTAGTGGCAATCTGGAGGTTTCTGGAGAGTTCAATCTGGCCCTCGGGTTTCAAAGGATCTACGCTGCCGCCGACACCGAGAATATTGGCGGTTACGGCATAGCCGGCCGTGTGGTCGGCACCCATGGTGGTGGTGGCGTAAGTCACGCCCATACCCTGAACCGCTCTCGGATCGTAGGCCGGCAGGGCCTGGCCCTTGACCACGGGGACCCTTTCAACGCCAAACACCTTGCCGGTTACGGCGGCCCCGCTGCCGAGAATACGCCCCAGGGGCGTGCCCTGGCCGACCTCTTTGAGCAGATTGACGGCGGCTTCGGCATCGCCGAACTTGGCCAGCCCCGCCTCCATGGCTACACCAATGGTGGCTCCCATTTCAATCGTATCGAGGCCATAGTCGTCGTCCATTCGATCCAGCATGGCAACGGCGTCCATGTCGTCAATGCCGCAGTTGGCGCCGTGGGCCCAAACCGTCTCGTATTCCGTACGCTTGGTCAGGAAGTTGCCGTCTTTATCGTTGTAGGTGCCCGAGCACCGGATTACACAACCTTTATGACAGCCTTTGGTTACCTTGCCGCCGCGGGCCGTCATGGTCTCCGACTGGGTTTCGCCGCTGATATTGCCGGCACCGTCAAAGCGTCCGGTTTGAAAATTGTGAGTGGGCAGTCCCCCGGCTTCGTTAATCACATTGGTTAAAACGTTGGTTCCGAAGCCGGGAAGGCCCTCACCGGTAATGGGGTGTTTTTTAAGCCCGGCGACAAACGCTTTGTTGGCCTCCTTGAATTTTTCCGGGTCCTTGGGGGACCTTGTCGGCATGTCGGTATCATCCAGCACGATGACCTTGACGCCTTTAGCGCCCATGACAGCGCCGACACCACCGCGTCCGGCATGCCGGGTCGGTCGCTGCTCCATGTCGGTAAAGGCCACCGATGCGGCCGCCATTTTCATCTCACCGGCCTGCCCTATAGAAATACAGGCAACTTTGTCGCCGTATTCTGCATTGATCTTGTCGATCAAAGCGTAGTTCCCAAGCATTTTCAGGCTGTTGTCGGGAGTTATGGTCACACCGTCTTTGTTGATGACCACTTTATAAAGGGTGTCATCCTTGGGTTTGCCCTCAAGCACAATAGCGGCATATCCCAGGCGAGCCAGCACTTGGGCTCCCTGGCCACCGGAGTTGGCCTCTTTAATACCTCCGGTCAGCGGGCTCTTGCATCCCACTGAAATCCGTCCCGACATAGCGGCGGCACTTCCGCTCAGTATACCGGGAGCAATCACCAGCTTATTGTCCTTACCCAGCGGGTGGCACAAGGGCGGAACTTCCTTGGCGACAATCGCCGACGTCATGCCGCGGCCGCCCAAACCGACATAGTCACCCAGGGGCTCTTCACTGGCCTGGGGTCCACCTTCACTTCCCATGTTGATTCTCAAGATTTTGTCCATAGTAACCTCCCTTCTGCGGTTCAAGGATATTTAAGTGTTGAATGGCCTTTCCGATACGGGTACAGTTAGAGAACTAATTGGGTCAAGTTCGATTTAGCGTTATTGGTTATTTGTTTTCTAATAACCGGGGTAGAAGCTGATGTGGATAGCTTTAGCTCTCTGTAATTTATCGTAGTAATTTGTAATGTCAAGTAAAACCAAAAACAACTGTGGTCACACTTTTCAAAGCCTCTGATTTGTATAGATAATATTTGCTTGTAAGCAATATTAAAAAATATTATTCTGATTGTAAAAGGTTCGTGTTAGGATATCAGTGTATTTTACGGCCTTTTTTTAATGCCACCAAGGCTCCAAAACACAAAGGACATATTTATTATTCTTTCTTCGTGCCTTGGTATCTGAGTGGCAAACATTTTCTTGCATTAATCTCTTTTTAGCCCGGAGTTATAATGAAAATAGCGAGTTTTAACGCCAATGGTATCAGGGCGCGCCTGCCGGTCCTGCTTAAGTGGCTTAAGCAGGAATCAGTAGATATTCTGTGCCTTCAGGAGACCAAAGTACAGGATCATGATTTTCCCCTGCAGCCGTTTATAGATGCCGGCTACTTTTGTAATTTTAAAGGCCAGAAAAGCTTTAACGGTGTTGCCGTTATAAGCCGACATGAGCCCCGGAAGGTCTCCACCGGCTTTGATAACGATGATGAAAAAGAGGGGCCGCGGCTTATCAGGGTAAATATCGACGGGATCGAAATCGTTAATACCTACGTTCCCCAGGGACGCGATCCGGATTCGGATCACTTTAAGTATAAGATCAACTGGTTTGACCGTCTCAGAACCTATTTTGAGAACAACTTTACCGCGGACATGCCGCTTGTTTGGGTTGGTGATTTTAATGTGGCGTTGGACCCGATTGACGTTTATGATCCGCAAGAACTGCTGGGCAACACCGGCTATCACCCTGAAGAGCACAAAGCGTTAAGGCAGGTGATGGCTTGGGGGTTTATCGATGTATACCGCAGGCACAAGCCCGACGAGAAAGCCTTTACCTTCTGGGACTATCGCATCCCTAATGCCGTTAAGCGGGGCCTGGGGTGGCGCATCGATCATATTTGGGCCACCCCGGTATTGGCCAAAGCCTCCAAAGCCGCCTGGATCGATCGCGAACCCCGGCTCTGGCAGCGACCTTCGGACCACACCTTCATCGTCGCCGAATTTGAGCATACAGAATTAGATATCGGATTCAATCGACACTATGATCGACAGAATCTTCAAAAACATAATTTGAATTGCTAAATATTTTTTCACTACTTACTTCTACCAAAAAAGGAGGGGCAAAATGAAAAAAATATTCTTTATAGGCGCCACATCTTTAGCTGTCATTTTAAGCGCGTGCTCATGGGGTACGCTCAAAATAGATCACAACTTGTTTACCTACCAGGAACAATCTAAACAAATCCCCCTTTCAGTTAGCATCTTTATTCCTGAAGCCGATCGTAATAAACAGATTAGGATTGAAGAAGAATGGGTGGAAGGAGAAATAGGTTCGGCACTTTCAATAGAGACTGAAAAGGCATTTAAAACAATATTTCAGACCGCAGAAATGACCGACAATATAAAAAAGACCGGGAGTAATGAAGTCGTCGTTAGCGTTTCTTATTCTGATTTCGAGTATAAAGTTAAGAATGTAGGCTTTCAAGGTGTACGTAAGGCTGCTGTAAAAGTAACTGCGACATTTATGCTGCCAAATGGAAAAAAGGTTTTATCTCTAAATGGTAATGGGGCTGTAAAGTGTGTGGCACGTGAATGTGAGGTGGATCAGGCTACCTATAAACCAGTTGGGGCTGGGGAAATAGCTTACCATGCACTTTTTACCTTTAGCAATGTTACAGACATGACTTCAAAAGTTGTGTCGGTAGCCGTAGGTGGTGCTATTCATCTGGCAGTTTTGGATCTTAAGAATAATATTTATCAAAGGAGTGATGAGTTGTTAAATTTATACAATAAATCAGTAGAGTAGCGGATGGACAAAGGAATTAATTGAAGTGCATATGTGTTCATGTTATATCTCTATTAAAACGAATACGACGTCAATATATTGTTGTTCTCGAAATCCCTATAAATTAAAGCTACCTGCTTTTGACCCTCACAACTCTAAACGTAAAAATATGTTGATTTCCTTTAGGAATCTCGTATAAAGTTAGTTCTAAGCAGGAGGAACCTGCAGGCAAGATTTCAACTGTTATTCATTCCGAACAAAAGAAAACGGGAAGGCTTTATAAAAAACTATTGCTGCCTCCCCGTTCCTTACCAAAGGGCTTTAAAAAAGGACTACTTTTTTTTCGCTGTTGTTTTTTTGGCGGCCGGTTTCTTAGCTACTGTTTTCTTTGCTGTCGGTTTCTTAGCTACTGTTTTCTTTGCTGTCGGTTTTTTGGCGACCGGTTTCTTAGCTACTGTTTTCTTCGCTGTTGTTTTTTTGGCGGCCGGTTTCTTAGCTACTGTTTTCTTTGCCGCTGTTTTTTTCTTTGCAGTTGCCATGGAACCCTCCCTTGATGTTTAAAATATTAGGGGCATCACATAGCCCTTCAGTTTAGAAAATAATATTAGCTTAAACCATGCATTTTGTATTATGATTTAGATACGCCACAATATACAGTATGTCAAGCTTATTATTTAATGAATCTTTATTAAAGAAAGGAGAAAAAAATGAACAAAGGAGATTTAGTCAACGAGGTTGCTAAGGTCGTAAAAACCAAAAAGGATGCTCAGGCGGTCGTGGACTGTGTTCTTTCAAGCATTACCAAGGCATTGGAGAATGGAGACTCTGTATCATTGGTTGGATTCGGCACATTTAAAGTGGCCGAAAGAAAGGCTCGAAAAGGCAGAAATCCTCAGACAGGAGAAGAGATAGATATTGCGGCAAGTAAGGTGCCAAAGTTTGCTGCAGGAAAGGCTTTGAAGGCAGCTGTGAAATAATTATTTGTTCGTATGTAAGCTCCATGGGCAGGGTCAGCAATGGCCCTGCTTTTTTTATCAAGCAAAAAAGGACTTGGAAAAATTCACAAGTCCTTTAAATAAAACTCAATATGTTTGGTAGCGGGGG
>JAQBHK010000538.1:0-4867 GCA_032127815.1 Desulfobacterales bacterium | reverse complement strand
AAAGACAAAAAGGAGATGATAGAGCGGTTTAAGCTGCATGAAGCCGATCCCGGTTCACCGGAGGTACAGGTCGGGCTTTTAACACAGCGGATTTTGTATCTTACGGAGCATCTGAAGGTTCATAAAAAGGATCATCATTCCCGCCGAGGTTTGCTGGTTTTAGTCGGCAGACGGCGCCGGCTTTTGAACTACGTTAAAAATAAGGATGTAAAACGATACAGGACTATCATCGAATCCCTGGGATTGAGGAGATAGGTTCCTTTTTATACCAGGTCTACCAACCGAGGGCTTTGACACGGCTCTAAACGCCAGATGTTTATAATGAGACCTTTGCAAAACGCCCCTTTTTGCCAGATTTCTGTATCAGGCGAAAATTTTAATCCTCGAAATACTAAATGTATTCCTGTGGTTAAAAGTTTCGCCTTCCTTGAACTCGAACAAAAATTGGCATTTTTCAAAGGTTTCATAATATTCGACTCGGAAATTTGTGCTTCACAAAACAATACCAGGCCGCTGCCTGGTATTGTTTGTCTTACTGCCGGTGATCGTACCGGTCTATTTTAATTAAATTTTACAATCAGTTAGCCTAAAATCATGTGATTTTTTGAATAGCTGTTTAGGAGATAAATATGGAAACTGTACTTACAGTAGAAATCGGAGGGAGACCTCTGAGTATCGAGACCGGAAAAGTTGCCAAGCAGGCTTCCGGCTCGGTTGTGGTTAAATATGGCGACACCGTTGTACTGGTAACGGTGGTATCGACCAAAGAAGAACGTACGACGGATTTTTTACCGCTAACTGTTGAATATCAGGAAAAAATTTATGCGGCTGGTCGGATACCGGGAAATTATTTCAGACGTGAAATCGGAAGACCCTCAGAAAAAGAGACATTAACAGCCCGTCTCATCGACCGCCCTATTCGACCGCTCTTCCCCAAAGACTACCGCTGTGAAACTCAAATGATTGCAACGGTGCTCTCCATGGACCAGGAGAATGACCCCGATATTTTAGCGATGATCGGGGCATCGGCCGCGCTCGAAATATCGGATATTCCGTTTGCAGGACCCATCGCATCGGTACGTGTCGGCCGGTTGGACGGTCAATTCAAAATCAATCCTACCATCCAAGAATTGGAGCAATCTGATATTAACATTATTGTTGCCGGTTCAAAAAGCGGTGTGGTCATGGTTGAAGGCGGCTGCGACATCGTCACTGAAGCTGATATGTTGGAAGCCATTTTTTTCGGCCACAAAGAGATGCAGCCGATCATCGAGCTGCAGGCACAACTTAAAGAGGCCAAGGGCGTGCCCAAACGTCCTTTTGTTCCACCTGAAAAGGATGAGGAACTGGCCGGCAAAATTGAGACGGAAGCATCTTTGCGGATATCCGAAGCCCTGCTGATCCTCCCAAAAGCAGAACGCAGCTTAGCGCTTCATAATATCAAAGTTGATGTAATCGAAAAGTTGGGCCCGGACTATGCTGATCGCAAAGGTGAAGTAAGCGCCATACTGAAAGATTTAACCAGAAAAATTATGCGAGATTTTGTCCTTAAAGAAGGACGTCGCATCGATAACAGAAAATTTGACGAAATCAGGCCCATTACCTGCGAGACCGGCATCCTGCCCAGAACCCACGGGAGCGCTCTCTTTACACGGGGAGAAACCCAGGTCTTAGGTGTGCTGACGCTTGGTTCGGGACAGGATGAGCAGCGCGTGGAAACGTTAGTCGGTGAAGAGCACCGGCCCTTTATGCTCCATTACAATTTTCCGCCCTATTCGGTGGGAGAAGCAAAGCGCTTCACGGGGCCCAGCCGCAGAGACATCGGGCATGGCGGGCTTTCAACCAGAGCCATAGAAAAAATTCTGCCGGCCAAGGAAGATTTCGACTATACCATCCGGATCGTCTCAGAGGTCTTGGAGTCAAACGGGTCTTCATCCATGGGAACCGTATGTGCCGGTACCCTGGCGCTTATGGATGGAGGAGTTCCCATAAAAGCCCCGGTTTCCGGCATCGCTATGGGCCTTGTAAAAGAAAAAGACCAAGTTGCGGTCCTTTCCGATATATTAGGAGATGAAGACCACACCGGAGATATGGATTTCAAGGTCGCCGGCACCAAAGACGGCATCACTTCACTGCAGATGGATATTAAAATCCATGAACTTTCCAGGGATATCATGGAAAAGGCGTTGGAACAGGCCCGTGTCGGCCGGATTCATATTCTCGACAAGATGCTGGAAGCTTTGCAGGAACCCCGCGAAGAAATCTCTCCATATGCACCCAAAATAATTACCATCAAGATCAATCCTGACAAGATCCGTGAAATCATTGGCCCCGGGGGCAAAGTAATCCGGTCGATTCAGAGTGAAACCAATACAAGAATTGAAATCGACGACTCGGGCACGGTCAAAATCGCCGCCGTTTCCCAAGCAGACGGTGATGCGGCCTTAAACATGATCAATGAAATTGTAGCGGAACCCGAAGAGGGCAAAATTTACGAAGGGACGGTGGTAAAGATTATGGACTTCGGGGCCTTTGTCCAAATAACACCCGGTACGGACGGACTTGTGCATATTTCGCAACTTGCCACACACCGCGTCACAAAAGTTACAGACGTCGTCAAAGAAGGAGACCGTCTTAGGGTCAAGGTGCTCGAAGTCGGCAGGGACGGAAAGATCCGCTTAAGTCACAAGGCTGTTTTGGAAGAAGAAAGAGACAAATAAAGATGGGTGCAGCCGTTAATAAAACCACCCTGAAAAATGGTGTTCGGATTGCTACCAAAAAGATGCCCCATGTCCGTTCGATATCAGTGGGAGTGTGGCTGAATGTCGGTGCCCGGGACGAATCAGAGACTGAAAGCGGGCTATCGCACTTTATTGAGCACATGATTTTCAAGGGCACCGAGAAACGAAACTCATTTCAAATCGCCAAGGAATTTGATGCCATCGGAGGCCATACCAACGCTTTTACCAGTCTGGAGAATACCTGTTACCACGCCAAAGTATTGGACACCCACCTTGAAACCATCGTGGAGATTCTTGCTGATATTTTTTTGAACTCTGTCTTTGATGCCAGAGAGGTTGAAAACGAGCGGGCAGTTATTCTCCAGGAGATCGGAATGGTTGGAGACAACCCGGAGGAGTATGTTCACATCCTTGCGGGCAATCATTTTTGGGGTGAAAATTCTTTGGGGCGATCGATTCTGGGGTCTCGAGAAAATATTGTTCGATTTGATGCCGATATCATCAAGAAGTTTTTTCACCGTTTTTATCAGCCTGAACGCATTGTCATCTCCGCTGCCGGCAGCTTGGAGCATGAGCGCTTTGTTGACCTGGTCGGACCGGCATTTGAATCCGTGCGGCCGGGCAACGGTATCTGTGAACGCATTACACCGGATGGGCACCCCTTGATCAACTTGCATTACAAGGATTTGGAGCAGGTCCATATCTGTCTGGGAACAAAGGGGATATCAATTACCGACCCCCAGCGTTATGCCTACTCCCTGATGAATACCATCCTTGGGGGTAATATGAGTTCAAGACTTTTTCAGGAAATACGTGAGCGCAGGGGACTGGCCTATTCAGTCTACTCATTCATATCATCTTATGTGGACACCGGCACGTTCGGGGCTTATGTGGGCGTTAATCCCAAAAACGCACATGAATCGATCGCGGTGCTTTTACAGGAGATAAGGAGACTTAAAGAGATGCGGATCGGTTCAGACGAACTGATACAAGCCAAAGAATTCACGAAAGGTAACATTCTCTTGTCTTCAGAGAATAATGACAACCAGATGGTCCGCCTGGCACAGAACGAGACCCATTTTGGACGTTTTATTCCCTTGCAGGAGGTTGTGGACAAGGTCGAAGCGGTTGCTGCAGATGACATTCTCGAACTGGCTGAGAGTCTTTTCCAGGAGAATCGGTTTGCCCTGACAATGCTCGGACCGGTCAGCGACAAGGAAGCATATAACGATATCCTAAAAGTTTGAGGGCAGGTTACAGGTTCAATGGAACGCGGATAACACAGATTAAAACGGATCTACACAGATACAGATAAAATAATATAAAATCCGCAAAATCCGTGTCATCTGTGTTCTACCTAAACTGATTGGTTGCGGGTTACGGGCTGCGGGTCCAAGTTCCAAGTTTCAAGTTTCAGGTTGCGAGTTACTTATTACTGCTTACTGTTCACTGTTCACTGCCAACTGATTATGGACAATATCCCTACCATTAAATTTATGCGCTTAAAACCGGACTTGGATGCCGACATACCCCTGCCCCGCTACATGACGCCCCGGGCTGCAGGGATGGATATATGTGCGGCCGTCGAAAAAGATTTTGTGCTTAACAAGGGGGCCATAGCGCTGATTCCCACCGGATTTGCCGTTGCCATCCCCGCAGGCTATGAAGCTCAGATTCGTCCCAGAAGCGGACTGGCCGTAAAACACGGTATCGGTCTGATTAATTCTCCCGGAACCATCGACGCAGACTATCGCGGTGAAGTAAAAATTGCGGTAATAAACCTTGGCAAAAAAGATTATACGTTTTCCCGAGGTGACCGCATCGCCCAGATGGTCATTAACAGAGTTTACCAGGCCCGCCTGGAAGTTGTGCAGCAGCTCGATAAAACCGATCGCAACACCGGCGGTTTCGGCCATACGGGACTATGAGAAGATCGCCCCTCCGGGGCTTTATGAGCGGCCTTTGGCCTTGAAGATCGCTTTGCTTTATGAGCGGACTTGCGGCCTTGATGGATTAAATTGATTGGGTAAGGAAAGAGTAGAATCAATTAACGTGAGCACTCCACTTAAATCTTTGAAACGAAGTGCCCCTCAAGCGCAGCGCTCATCAAACGAAGTGCTCCTCAA
>JAQBHK010000537.1:0-19653 GCA_032127815.1 Desulfobacterales bacterium | reverse complement strand
AGCTCCGAAAGATGGATCGACATCCCCGAAGAGGTGCTGAACGTCTTGACTATCTGGCGGCCATCTCCACTTGTCAGGGCCCTTTCCCTTGAAAAGGCCCTTGATACCCCCGCCAGAATATACTTTAAAAACGAAGGCGTCAGCCCTCCCGGAAGCCACAAACCGAATACAGCCGTTCCCCAGGCATATTACAACAAGGTTTTCGGAATTGAAAAAATTACGACTGAAACCGGTGCCGGTCAATGGGGAAGCGCCCTCTCCTTTGCCTGCTCCCAGTTCGGACTTGAATGTAAGGTTTTCATGGTCCGGATAAGTTTTGACCAGAAGCCTTATCGCAAATCAATGATGGAAACCTGGGGCGGCCAGTGTATTGCCAGTCCCAGTACACAGACCAAAGCCGGGCGTGATGCCCTGGAAAGGAATCCTGAAACACCCGGAAGTCTCGGTATCGCCATCAGTGAGGCCATTGAAGCGGCCGTCACCGATGAGACCGGTAAAACGCGCTATTCATTGGGCAGCGTTCTAAATCATGTGATGCTGCATCAGACCATTGTCGGTCTTGAAGCCAAAAAGCAACTGGCTAAAATCGGGGAGTATCCTGATATCATCATCGCGTGTGCCGGCGGCGGAAGCAATTTTGCGGGCATCGCTTACCCCTTTGTCCTTGACAAAATTAACGGGAAAGAGATTGATATTTATCCGGTGGAACCGGCAGCCTGCCCGACACTGACAAGAGCTCCTTTTGTATATGATCACGGCGACACTGCCAGATACACGCCGCTTTTGCCCATGCACAGTCTCGGGCATGCCTTTGTTCCGCCCCCGGTGCATGCCGGCGGACTCCGATATCATGGTATGTCTCCTACCGTGAGCCAGCTGGCCGTCGAAGGGATTATCGAACCCAGAACAGCCACCCAGCTTGACGCCATGAAGGCCGGAGTGCTGTTTGCAAGAACAGAAGGTATGATATCGGCGCCTGAAACCAACCATGCGCTGGCCTGTATCATCGAGGAAGCCCGGAAGGCCAAAGAAGAAGGCAAAGAAAAAGTGATCCTTGCCAACTGGAGCGGGCACGGACTGATCGATCTTGTGGCGTATGACAAATATTTTGCCGGTGAACTGCAAAACTTTGCCCTGACGGACGAAGAGTTGTCAGCTTCGCAAAAAGTATTTGAAAATTTTCCAAAGCCTGCATTGCTTAAAAGCCGTTAACTAGTTTATTAAGTCCTGAAAAACCTGGTCCTTGGGCCAAGCCTGCCCCGCATTGCGGGAGTCAGAGATATTTGGCTCTGCCTGGAGTTTTGTGTCTAAAATCACAAATTCCAAGCACCCCGCCAAAAAGACGGCGGGCGGATTTACTTATGGATGAAAATAAAGACCATCTTGAGCGACGATGCCCCCGTTTAGGCGGTCAGGTTTCATTTGGCTACTGCCGAATAGGCGCTGACGACGGTTTGGCTTGTTGGAAGATCTTCGACTGCTGGTGGGAATACTTCGATGTTGTTGAATATTTGAAAGAATACCTGCCTGGGGAGCAGTTTAATGCCCTTGTAAATGCCAGGCCCCAGCCCAAGATGGTAAGCCTTGTTGATTTGATTCAGCAGGCAAAAAAGCGCACGGCCGCCGGTAAGCGCTGACCAACTTTAATTTATGAATTATCTTTTTAGAGTCCCGCTTTAAGCGGGACGTTGTATAAAATCGCAAAGCGATTTTATTATGGGAGGTTATCTTGATTATCAAAGAACTTGTTGTTGGACCGCTGATGTCAAATTGTTTTATTTTAGGGTGTGACAAAACAAAAGAAGCGGTCGTAATTGATCCCGGCGGTGATACCGATAAGATCCTGTTGTCGCTGGCCGATTCAAACTTGAAGGTGAAGTATATCATCAATACTCATGGCCACTTCGACCATGTCAGCGGCAACGGCCAAATGAAGTCAGCGACCGCTGCCGACATTTTGATCCATCCCCTGGATGCTGACATGCTGGGTATGCTTTCTTCCAACGCCGCTATTTTTGGAATTTCAGTGGAAAATTCGCCACCGTGTGATCGCACTATCAAAGAGGGTGATAAGATTTCATTTGGAGAGATTACTTTAGAAGTTCTTCATACCCCCGGGCATACTCCGGGCGGTATATCCCTTGTTACGAATGGAATTGTTTTTGTAGGAGATACTCTTTTTGCCGGATCCATCGGGCGCACTGATTTCCCCGGCGGCGATTTTGACACCTTGGTATCGAGCGTACATAACAAACTCTTTAAAATGGACGACGACGTTAGGGTCCTTTCCGGACACGGTCCCGAAACGACGATCGACAGGGAAAAGCGCTTTAACCCTTTTGTAGGAAAGTTTTCATAAAATCGCAGTAGACTTTCAACGTAAGTTATTAACCCTGATTCTCACCGACCTGATTCGTTCATTTGTAAGGCATAAGGGGTGAAGCTGTAGGTGTACTACCGCGAACCCCTTATAACATCAGCAAATGGACGAATCAGGGTTAGAATGCACCGATCTGGCAGGGCTTTATCTTTACTTTCAAAGCTTCGCAGACACCGCTGACAGTCATCTTGCGGATGTTAAACCGCGAGGCGATTTCCCAGGCACTTTTGCACGGCAGCTGTGCATTGATCAGAGCCTCTGAAACAGCATCTTTTAAGTCCGGGTCTAACTGAGTATCAGGCGTTATCATCTTTTTCTGGGGATAATAGCCGAACAACCCCAGCTGGCATTTAACAAGTCTGAAATCAATAAGATCGGCTGTTATTCCTACCAAACCGACTGCAATTCCCAGATCCTTAGCAATCTCAAAGGCAACGGCACAGGGGAGTTCATTGTTTTTGGCATGTTTTAGAATTTCGGCCTGGATCAGGCTGTCCGGTTTTGCATCGGGCCCGTGTTTTTCTGCAAATTTTTTGCTTTTTCGAAATTTCATTTTTATATCCCTTTTTCACAATATTTTATTTAGGTGATAACACTTTGATTACAAAGTATTTTTAACAGACATCCTTTTGCCCGTCAACCCTTCTGTTGGGTTAATTTATAGTTAACTTTGACGCTGTTTGCGCCGAATTCAATTGCACCTCAATTGTGCATAGTTGAGGTTTCTCTTGAACAAAAGGTGGCTGTTTGTTATTTATATAGGGTCCGGTTGGCATAGCCCAAATATTTAATAAAAAATCATTATGTCTTATTTAATAAAACGAAAAAAAACACTTCAAATCAAAGTCGGGAATGTTAAAATCGGCGGCATGGCTCCGATTGCCGTCCAGTCCATGACCAACACACGCACACAGGATGTTGCCGCTACGGTATTGCAAACAAAACGCCTTGAAAAAGCAGGATGTGAAATCGTCAGAGTGGCTGTGCCCGATCAGGAAGCTGCCGAAGCAATCTCTTTGATAAAGGAACAGATTTCAATCCCTTTGATCGCCGATATACATTTTGACTACCGCCTGGCCATCTCCGCAGCCAGGGCGGGTGCTGACGGTCTTAGAATCAACCCCGGAAATATAGGAAGCAAACAAAAAGTAAAAGCTGTTGTTGATATCGCCCAAGAGTTTAATATTCCGATTCGCATCGGTGTTAATTCAGGCTCCCTTGAAAAGGATATTCTGAAAAAATACAGCGGCACATGTGCCCAAGCAATGGTTGAAAGTGCCTTGCGACATATTGAACTCTTAAAGTCATTCGATTTTCACAATATTAAGGTTTCAATCAAGGCATCTGATGTTCAACGCACCATAGATGCTTGCCGGCTGTTTGCATCAAAAACCGACCTTCCGCTGCACGTGGGGGTAACCGAAGCCGGAGCCCTTTATCCCGGAATCGTTAAATCCGCCCTCGGTATTGGAATGCTCCTTGCAGAGGGCATCGGTGACACCATTCGCGTCTCTTTGACCCGTGATCCGGTTGAAGAGGTGCGGGTCGGCTACGAAATTCTCAGGGCGCTTGGTATCAGGCAACATGGACCCGAAATTATTTCCTGCCCCACCTGCGGCCGTTGTAATATCGATCTGTTTGATATCGTTGAGCAGGTTGAAAAGAGTCTATTACTAAATCCGTTGCCGATCAAGCTTGCCATTATGGGCTGCGTGGTAAACGGTCCGGGAGAAGCCAAAGAGGCCGATATCGGTATAGCCGGCGGTGATGGTATCGGGATACTTTTCAAGAAAGGAAAAGTGATCAAAAAGTTTCCCGAAGAGAAACTCGTCGAGGTATTACTAAAAGAGGTCGCTAAATACGAAAAAGATACGGACTTTCGGTAGTAACCGTTCACGAGTTCAAAGGTCCAGGGTTCAGGGTTCAATGGAACGCGGATAACACAGATTAAAACGGATCTACACAGATACAGATAAAATAATATAAAATCCGTGAAAATCCGCAAAATCCGTGTCATCTGTGTTCTACTAAACTGATTGGGTCAGGGTTCAGGGGTTCAGAGGTTCAAAGTAACCCTGAACGGGGAACTCTGAACCTTTGAACGCATACTAGTTCAACGTTATGAATGATTGGCCTTCTCAGTTAATTTCATAAGGCTGAAATAATACAGAAAAGGAAACGATATGTCGAAACAGACAAAAACTGCGATTACTCCGACAAGGGCTCAAGATTATCCTGAATGGTATCAGCAGGTGGTGAAAGCCTCGGATATGGCGGAAAGGTCGCCGGTCAGAGGCTGTATGGTGATAAAGCCATGGGGCTATGCTCTATGGGAAAACATAGTGCGCGTGCTCGACGGCATGTTCAAAGAAACCGGGGTGAAAAATGCATATTTCCCTCTTTTTATTCCGCTCTCTTTTCTTGAGAAAGAGGCCGAGCATGTCGAAGGTTTTGCCAAAGAATGTGCGGTTGTTACCCACCACAGGCTCGAAAAAGGAGCCGACGGCGGCCTTGTGCCGGCAGGGAAGCTCACCGAGCCCTTGATTGTTCGCCCCACCTCCGAGACGATTATCGGAGACTCTTTTTCCAAGTGGATCAGCAGCTATCGCGACCTCCCGATACTGATCAACCAATGGGCCAATGTGGTCAGATGGGAGATGCGAACCCGTCTCTTTTTGAGGACCACTGAATTTTTGTGGCAAGAAGGGCACACCGCCCATGCTTCGGCCCAAGAAGCCATAGAACGTACGCAAATGATGCTTGAGGTTTATGCCCGCCTGGCAGAAGAGTATCTGGCCATGCCGGTTATCAAGGGTAGAAAAACAGCGGCAGAAAGATTTCCCGGAGCGGTCGATACCTTGTGCATTGAAGCCATGATGCAGGACAGGAAAGGGCTTCAAGCCGGCACTTCGCACTTTTTGGGGCAGAATTTTGCCAGGGCCTCAGACATTAGATTTCAATCCATTCGCGAGACAGAGGAATTTGCATGGACAACTTCATGGGGCTCATCCACCCGTCTTATCGGGGGCCTTATCATGACGCACGGTGATGACGACGGTATCATACTGCCGCCAAAAGTAGCATCCTCGCATGTGGTTCTAATGCCCATTATCAGAAAGGCAGAGGATAAAATGGATGTAATGACGTTTACCGAAAGCCTGGCCAATGAACTGAAAGAAATAAAATATCATGACCGCCGACTTGAAGTGGAGATTGACGACCGGGATATAGGCGGTGCCAGAGGATGGGAGTGGATCAAAAAAGGGATACCGCTGCGTGTTGAAATCGGCCCCCGGGATATTGCCGCAAATTCCGTCTTTGTCGCCAGAAGAGATAAAGGACATCAAGAAAAAGTGTCATTAAAAAGAGATTATTTTGTTGGAACAATAACCAATCTTTTGGACGATATTCAGCAGAATCTTTTTGAGCGTGCCGTGTCGTTCAGAAAAACACATACCGTCATCATTGAAGACCGGGATGATTTTTATGATTTTTTTACGCCACAGGATATGGAGCAACCTGAAATTCATGGTGGTTTTGCGTTATCCGGTTGGTGCGGGGCGGATGAGTGTGAAGCAAAAATAAAAGAAGACTTAAGTGTTACGATCCGGTGCATCCCTTTTGATGATGAGACCCCCAAAGGAGAATGCATCTGCTGTCGCAGGCCGGGCGACACCCGGGCAGTATTTGCCAAGGCATACTAGTTTATGATTCGTATCAACGACATACTTGACAAGGTTGCCAATTATAACCCGGAAGAGAACCTGGATATTATTGAACGTGCTTATATTTATTCGGCCAGAGTACATGAAGGCCAGGTTCGATTATCCGGCGAGCCGTATCTGTCTCACCCCCTTGAAGTAGCCGGCATCCTCGCCGATATGAAACTTGATGCCGTCAGTGTTGCCGCCGGGCTACTCCACGACGTGATCGAAGACACCCATGCGACAGCTCAAGAAATAGCGGAACTATTCGGGGAGGAGATTACACATATCGTCAACGGAGTAACCAAACTGAGTGCCCTCTCCTTTGGCAGTTCCCAGGCCCGCCAGGCTGAAAATATCAGGAAGATGATCCTTGCCATGGCGGATGATATACGCGTTATCATGATTAAGCTGGCTGACCGGCTCCACAATATGATGACGTTAAATTTTCATTCGGAACACAAAAGATTGAAAATCGCCCAGGAAACCCTTGACATCTATGCGCCTATTGCTGCACGTCTCGGTATTTACTGGATAAAAAAGGAACTTGAAGATATTTCATTTATGTATCTCCAACCCGAGGAATATGCAAAAATCAAAGAATTCGTCAATACGAACAGGGAGGAGCGCGAAAAATATATTGAGACCGTAAAAAGTTTCATCGAAAAGAAAATGGATGAAGCCAATCTGAAATGCGAAGTTACGGGCAGATTCAAGTATTATTACAGTATTTATCAGAAGATGATCAAACAGGGCCTGGCATTTGAAGAAGTATACGATATTATTGCCTTCAGGATAATTCTCGATACAATTCCCAAGAGCTATGAGGCGCTGGGGATCGTCCATGCTCTTTGGAAGCCGGTCCCTAAAAAATTCAAGGATTACATCGGAGTTCCCAAGCCCAACATGTATCAATCCCTCCACACAACGGTAATCGGTCCTTATGGTGAACGTATTGAAATTCAGATTCGGACTCACGAAATGGATAATGTCGCCAAGTCCGGCATTGCTGCTCACTGGAGCTATAAAGAAGGTAAAAGCTCTGATGAGCATATTAGAAAGACATTCGCCTGGATTCAAAATTTGGTCGAAAACCAGGAGAATATTGGGGATCCCGATGAGTTTTTAGAAAATGTTCGCATTGATCTCTTTCCGGATGAAGCTTACGTTTTTACGCCTCGCGGTGAAATAAAATCGGTTCCCCGGGGGGCTACGCCGGTTGATTTTGCCTATTTAATCCATACGGAAGTGGGCAATCAGTGTGCCGGCGCCAAGATAAGCGGGCGGATTGTCCCCTTGCAATATGAATTAAAAACCGGAGATACCGTTGAAATAATAACAAATAAAAAGGGGCATCCCAGCAAAGACTGGCTTAATTTTGTCAAAACGGTAAAAGCGCGTTCCAGGATCAGACAATGGATAAAAACCGAGGAAAAAGAACGCAGCCTCACCTTAGGCCGGGAAATGTGTGAAAAGGCCTTCCGCAAAGATCGACTGAATTTTAATACACTTTTGAAATCGGAAGAGATGGAAAAGGTTGTCGAATATTTCGGTTTTAAGACCATTGATGATCTGATAGCAAGCGTCGGTTACGGCAAAATTACCCCTCTGCAGGTAATACGAAAAATCACTCCCAAACCCGGGTCGGATGAAAAACATGAATCGATTTTAGAAAAAATTATCGGCCGGGTGCGCAAGAAAAAACCAAAAACGGGCATCGTCGTAAAGGGGGTTGACGACATCCTGATAAAGTTCGGCAAGTGCTGCCAGCCGGTTCCCGGAGATCCGATAACCGGCTATATTACCAGAGGGTATGGTGTTACCGTTCACCGCACCCGTTGTGTAAATGCTTTGAAAACGAGTCCCGAAAGACAGATCGATGTGCAGTGGAGCCTGGATCTTGTCGATACATATCCGGTAAAAATACGCATTCGTTCCTACGACAGGGTCGGATTGCTGGCGGATATTGCAGCTACTATCAGCAAAAACGGCGCCAATATTGTAAGTGCAAGTACAGAAACCCGGGAAAGTAAAATTGTCGACAGTTTTTTTACAATAGCGGTTGAAAATACCGATCATTTAAACAAAGTTATAGTGGCAATCAGGAAGATAAGGCACATTCAGGAAGTAAAGCGGATTGACCGTTAGCCTGCTGTAGATACTTAAGACGTTCTTGTTTGGAGCTTTTAATTTCTTTTACGAAATGATGATTGCCATTCGTTAGCAGTCATTTGTCACTTGTCATTCGTCATTTGAAAAAAAACCGCTATGCGTGAAAGACTATCCGCGATAGCCCTTCTTATCTGTAACCCTCAAGGCCGCCAGGCCGCTCCTCAAACAATGTGCTCCTCAAGCGCAGCGCTCTAGTTTCCAATTACAGGTGACAAAACACAAAGTTTTAATGCGCAGATTACAGCTGTACACAGTTTGAACCAAGATCTTTGGATTACGACGCTTTGACGACGTGACCTGATTTTATACAACTGGTGCACACCTTCATCCGCTTGATCCTTCCGTTTTGAACCGCCCGCACTCGCTGAAGGTTTGGGTTAAAACGACGTTTGGTTAAATTATGGGCATGACTTACGTTATGACCGGACATCGGTTTTTTGCCGCATATATCACACATTCTGGACATGATTTGTTTCTCCATTAATTTTTACGAATTCATTGATTGATTCCGGCTAAATCATATCTAAAGACGGAACTTGAATGTTTACAATAATTCACTTGGGGTGTAAAGAATTATTTTGCCGCTGTCTCTTTGATCTTCTCCTCACACTGCATAATATATTGAAGCGCCTTTTGGTGCACACCTACATCCGGGTAGTTTGCAAGTACGTTTTTGAAACGCTGCAGGGCGGCTTTGTAGTGCTTGCTTTTGTAATAAAAAAGGCCCACATAGAGATCATGCCCGGCCAGGCTTTTTTGACATTTTTTAATATTTTGTTCAGCCTTGATCGAATATGGATCTTTGGGGAACTGTTTTCTCAGACGCTCAAAAGTCTCCGAAGCCTTTTGAGCCGTGCTTTGGTCGCGGTCAACGGTATCGATACGATCGAAATAACAGAGTCCGATCTGGTAGATCACATAAGGTATCGCTTCGTTACGGGGATGCAGGCTTTCAAAATCTTCATAAGCAGCGATGGCATCTTCGTACTCTTCCAAATGATAATGAGCATCGCCGATTTTTAGTTCCGCAAGGATAGCATATTGGCTGAACGGGTACCAGTCTTTCAGCTTTTCAAAAGATGCTATGGCGTCTTTGTAATCTTTGTCATTGTACTGATCCATACCATCATTTATGAGTTCCTGTGCGGTTTTTTCTTCCTCGGTTTGGAACCACGCACAACCCGAAAATACAAACATTGTAATCAGACCCAAAAGTACAAAACGTTTCATTCTTTCACATTCTCAAGGTAGTGTTCTGCTGAAAATACAGCGATGGCGGCATCGCCAACAGCAGTTGCAATCTGACGCAAGGGAGTGCTCCTCACATCACCGGCGGCATATACCCCCGCCACCGAAGTCTGCATATTCGCGTCGACTAGAATAAAACCGTATTGATCCTGTTCGACAACTTCAGGCAAAAATTCCAAATTGGGAAGGATGCCTACCCAAATAAAACATCCGTCTACGGCAATCTCTTTGGTATCGCCGGTCTTTAAATTTTGAACCGAAATTTTTTCAACGTCGGTTAAACCCTGAATACCGGTTAATACAGAGTCCCATAAAAATTCGATTTTTTCGTTGGCCAGTGCCCGTTCCTGAAGAATCGCTTCGGCCCTAAGCTGATCCCTGCGGTGAATCAGGTAGACTTTTTTGGCAAATTTTGTCAAAAAAAGACTTTCCTGTACAGCCGTATCTCCTCCTCCGACTGCAGCGACAACACGATTCCTGAAAAAAGGTCCGTCACAGGTGGCACAGGCAGATACACCCTTACCGTAAAAAATATCTTCCCCCGGCACACCCAGTTTTTTAGGAGATGCCCCGGAAGCGATAATAATCGCATGGGTTGTGATCACCCTGTTGCTGAGAGTGATTTTTTTGATCGGTTCGGATAAATCCATGGAAATGACCGCATTCGTTTCTATCTTCAGATCAAATTTTTGGACCTGCGCGGTCATCTTCTGTACCAGATCAGGGCCTGAAATTCCTTCAGGGAAGCCGGGATAATTTTCGACCCAGTCGGTTGCAACAACCTGCCCGCCAAGCACGGCTTTTTCAAGCAGGATCACATTTAAACGGGCACGGGCTGCATAAAGACCAGCGGTGAGCCCGGCAGGGCCACCGCCGATAATTACAAGGTCGTAGTCAACATTTTTCATTGCCAAAAAGCCTCTATGCTTTGTTTAACATTTCCTCGAGTTTTGATTTGGCAACTATGCCGATAACCTTATCGACAATCTCTCCGCCATTAAACAAGATGAGGGTGGGAATGGATTTAATCCCGAATTTCCCAGGTGTAATCGGATTATCATCAACATTGCATTTGGCGAATTTGATTTTATCGCCAAAGGTAGCGGCAAGCTCTTCAACAACGGGGGCGATGGCCCGGCAGGGGCCACACCACGGAGCCCAGAAATCGACCAAGACCGGTTTCTCAGACTGCAACACCTCGGCCTCAAAACTGCTGTCTTCAATTTCCAAAACACCTTCTGCCATAATATTAATCCTTTCTCAATAAATTAAAATAACACTGCAATATAGTAGCCTGGATCAGCATTGTCAACCTTGGAACTGTTTGTGAAATGGTAAAATTTGTCTCTGACACCGGATTTAATGTCATAAATTTCGTCCGGATCGATACATAATCCCACGTTATTTTTTTAAAGATCATATGTGCTTAATTTTTATCTATTTTATCCATATTTAATCTTATCTGCCGAATTTATAATTCCCAAAGCATTATCTATTTGATATCAATCTAAAGTACAAGTAAAACTTATGAGCTGCGACTCAATAGAATCAACTGATTTAATGGAAATTGGCATATTTGTAAAATAAGCAATTCGTCTCTAAATGCAATTTGATTTTCTCGCTTTGGCGGGATAAGACGCTTAACATATTGGAGAGCCATGCTATGGGTGTTAAAATTCGTATCGGGGCGCTGATATCAGGCGGTGGCAGCAACCTTCAGGCCATCATGGACGCCTGCGAGGAAGGCATGATCAGCGGTGAAATAGTCTTTGTGGGTTCGGATAATCCGGCTGCAGGCGGTCTTGAAAAGGTCCGCAGCAGAGGAACGCCAACGTTTGTAGTGGATTACGGATCGATCATAAAACAATTCAAAAAGAGACCGGACAAAGCCATGTTGCCTGAGGATTTCGATCTTGACGACATCTTGTCCAAGCAATATCTTTTCGCGCTGGATTCCGATCCCGAAAAAGTCAGAAACTTCATAATGACCCGGGCGGTGGCTGAAGCTAAATTGCTTGAAGCGATGAAGCCGCACCCTTTCGACTTGCTGGTACTGGCAGGTTTTATGAGAAATCTAACGCCGTATTTTATCGACCGGATAAATACGGTCTCCGGCAGTCTCCGCATCATGAACATCCATCCGTCCCTGCTGCCTGCATTTCCCGGAATCGACGGTTATGGGGACACTTTCAGGTACGGCTGCAAGGTCGGAGGGTGCACGGTACACTTTGTAGATTACGGTGAAGATTCGGGACCGATTATCGGTCAGAAAGCTTATGAAATCAACGCAGACGATACCATCGATATTATACGTGCAAAGGGTCTCAAGCTGGAGTGGTCTCTGTATCCAGAGTGTGTGCGGCTATTTGCCGAAGGCCGCCTGCAAACGGTCCGAAGGACCTATCCGTTAAAAAACGGCAAAACCTACGACCGGACCGTGGTGAAAATAACCCCGCCGCCAGAGAATAAAACCTAACCAAGGCAAGAAATTGTTAGTTTTGTCAAGCCTTGCCTGATTCCAGATAGTGCATGCCCTAATAACCTTTTTTCTGATATTTCCATCCCTATCAACCCCTCAAAGTATGTAAAAAAGGTAATAGTTTTAATGTAATTGTGAAGTTTTTTACATAGTTTTCCCGTCCATTGCACTAACATTTTTGTGCCATTATTATGCCTCTATTATAATAACTAACCAATATCATATAATTATTCTGCAACTGCCTAACCTCTGGAATAGTATTTGCATACTTCCTAATGAGTATTTTGTAAACATGCAAAGTAAGAGGGGTAATGAAAAATATTATATGTTCAACCAGTAGCTTTCATAATCCTTTTTTATTCCCAAATATAGGATGCTGCTATTCTTGGTTTAATAATAGTTAAACCGATCATTGGTATACATTAACCGAAACAAAGGATGTTTAGGGAACAGGTACTTGACATATTAAAAACAAGAAGAATCAAACCCCATCCCCGAACCCGCCACCATGCTCCTTGTTGGGTTCCGGTCCGGTTGGTCTTGCAGGGGTCAATAGGAAATAAAGGAAATAAAATGCAAACCATTTATCAGGAAAACAATAACCTTGAAGGTAGACGCTTAGGTTTAGATCGCAGGCTGGCCGACAATCCAATTTGCAAAGGCATTGAAAGGCGAATCAATGGCGATAGAAGAGAAGAAACCCGGAAAAGGACCCACCCACGATTTCGAGCTAAAGACCTGACTTTTGTCAAACTCAATTCTGAAAACAAAAAGGACATTGGACAGCTTTTAGACATAAGCAAGACAGGGCTTTCGCTTCGATATTTTATAAATGGAGAAAAAGCACATAACTATTCATCTTTGGGAATATTTTTGTCTGGTGGCAATTTCATTATCGACCAAATCCCTTTCAGGGTCGTTACAGATGCTGAACTGAATAGCAATCAGCCATTTAGTACGATCATACTCAGGCGATATGCTGTACAGTTTGATAAGTTAACACCTGAACAGACAGCCATGTTGGATTATTTCCTGCTAAACCACACATTCGGTGAAACTTAATTGCAAAGGTCATAAATAATGGATGAAAAAAGAAATGGTAAAGGTAGACGCGATGGCAAAGACCGCAGAAAAGGCGGAAGCTCATCGTATAATGGCCCCGAAAGGAGAAGTTTAAAGTTCAGACGAAGTGACATAGATAGAAGAAATAAAAAAGAGTCAAGGGGGGTGATACAGGGCATCTGTTATCAATAAATGATATCACCCACCAAAAGAGAGCCCGCAGGCGGCTATGCCTCAGATGACGTCCGCAGGTCGATTACCAGCGATTTGCGAGATAAATCGCTTCAGAACAGAGCTGTTGAGCCCCAGGATCTTGCCCATGGATTTCTTTTTTTCCCTGGTGAAGCCGGTTCTGCCCGGCAGCTGCGCCTTCAGATTAAAGAAACAGACACCGGCAAGACTCATGTATTAAAGATGAACTTCTAACTACCCCGATGCGGCTGTTTTTGGATGCCATTGAGCCGGTCCGGGTGAGGGCCAAGGCCGTTCAAAAGATCGCCGACACATTAATCGTTAACCCAGATCATCCCATGAAGAGTATGGATTTGGTTTACGAATCTGCTATTGACTCAATTTTTTCTCCGGTGTATCTTCAAAGGAGGCAATCGTGTATTTAAATCAGCATTGATCGAAGTTTTTTACCGTTTCCCCATGATGTCATAAATGAGATTGGTATTTATAAACTTAGGAGAGGGCCATGGCGCGCATTGATGCTTTTTTTGACTTTATGCATAAACATGGGGCATCTGATCTTCATCTTGTTTCCGGCCGACAACCCACGGCTAGAATTATGGGAGATATTGAAAGGCTGAAACGTGAAGTTTTGAACGATGATGAACTTAGAAGTATGCTTTACGAAATTACACCTGAAGATAAGGTTAAAGTATTCGAGGAAACAGGAGATATTGATTTTGGGTATGAGATACCAGGCCAGGCCAGATACAGAACAAATATTTTTAAACATAAAAATGGTATAGGCGCGGTTTTTAGAGAAATCCCAAGCAAAATAATGACTGCAAATGAGCTTGGTCTCCCACCTGTGATATCTAAACTTGCCGCACTTCCAAGAGGTCTCGTCCTTGTAACAGGCCCAACAGGAAGTGGCAAATCGACCACTCTGGCCGCAATAATCGATGAGGCAAACCGTACTCGCAAAGATCATATCATCACTATTGAAGATCCAATAGAATTTGTCCACGAAAGCAATAATTGTATTATAGACCACCGTGAGGTAGGTGTTCATACAAAGTCATTCACTTCAGCGCTGCGTGGAGCCCTTCGTGAAGATCCGGATATTATTTTAGTAGGCGAAATGAGAGATCTTGAGACCATATCTCTTTCTGTGGAAGCAGCAAACACCGGACATCTTGTATTTTCCACATTGCATACGACAAGTGCTGCAAGTAGCATTGATCGTATAATTGAGGTTTTTCCTGCAGGGCAACAAGCCCAGCTCCGCTCCTCTCTCTCCGATGGAATCAGAGCTGTCATAGCCCAGGTTTTATTTAAAAGAGTTGACAGGAAGGGCCGCTGTGCTGCGCTTGAAATCATGATTGCAACTCCTGCCGTCAGAAATTTAATACGGCAACAACAAACACACCAGATTCCAGGAACGATTCAGGTAAGCCGTAAATACGGGATGCAGCTTCTGGATGATGCTGTCATGGTCTTATTAAAAAAAGGATGGATAAGTCCCGAAGAAGCTTTTTCCAAGGCGAATAATAAGGAAAAGTTCAAACCTATGCTTCCGCCTACAGCTAAGCCCGCTGATTTTACAGAGGTATAATCACTGCTATTATAATGATCGCCATCAAATCATCCTTTTCGCTCCATTTGGGGACGAATCCCGAAAGTTGACTTATTAATCTGCTAGTACCTATAGGTACAGGTAAGACATCTTTTATAGCATTTGTTCAAAAAGAAATCTGCATATTGTATCTTCTATCCACCTAACACAGAGTAGAATAAATATCTGATCTTATTTGCTATTTACGTGTGTTGCTTATTTTACATCCGTATTTCATGGCAGACGATCGAGCATTGACTTTAATGGATCTTTAATATACTTAATATTATAATAGATTCTTTTTCTAAATGTTCTCTATCTTGATTTGATTTCTATTTTATGGCATTGCTTATCTCTGCTGACTTCAATCTCGATTAGTTACTAACTGTTCAATGAACTTTATGTTTAACGATCTATATACCAAAGGATGCACTCACTAAGGTTTGAATTTTAAGGTATGCTAAACAGTAAAGGTTTTATAGAAAAAAGGAAACACAAGCGTTTCAAAGCCAAGGAAGGCGCATTTGTTGTTGTGAATTCTGGTGATAGCACAATTGGCCAAATCAAAAACATCAGCAAAGACGGCCTTGCCTTCCAGTATGTTGCCAGTGGGAAAAAAATAGCCGGACTGTTGACAATTGACATCTTTCGCAATAGCAATGATTTTTACCTGCAGAATCTACCTGTCAAAACTACTTCAGATTTCTATGTAGATAACCAATCCCCATTCAGTACAATTATATTAAGGCAATGGAGGGGGGAATTTGCCGATCTGACAGATAATCAAATATCTCAACTGGATCGTTTCATCCAAAATTACACCATAGGGGAAATTTGATGTTTTGATTTTAAAAAACAAATCTTCAAAGACATTCGCCTGATTGGGCGGATCGATACAGCACCCATGAATTTTTGCTATTCTTACGACCTATATTGAGCCTATTCTATCGTCTGTCACGATTGATCGGAGGATTTTCTAATGTCCAAGAAACCAACCCACAAAGCACTGGAACCTCGTGCAAATAAACGAACCGCTGAACTAATCAAAGCAAACGAGGAGCTGAAACAGGAAATAAGAGAGCGCAAGAAGGCAGAAGAAGCACTACAAGAGAGTGAGGAACGCTTCCGGACTATCTTTGAGGCCGCCGAAGACTGTATATTCATTAAGGATCGCAACCTAAAATACACTCTTGTCAATCCCTGCATGGAACACCTGTTCAAGCTGCCTGCATCGGAAATAATCGGCAAGACAGATGATGAATTATTTGACGATGAAGCTGGTGCCTACATCCGGGAAATTGATTCGCGGGTGCTTGCCGGCGAAGTCATTGATCGAAAGCACACTAAGCCGGTGGATGGAATACCGACTACTTTCCATGTAATCAAAGTGCCGCTGCACAACAAATCAGGTGAAATAAACGGACTCTGTGGAATTGCCAGAAATATCACGGAAATTAGATCATTAGAATCTCAGCTCCAGCAATCCCAAAAAATGGAGGCGATCGGAACCTTAGCCGGTGGCATCGCGCACGATTTTAATAATATACTTTTCCCAATTATGGGTTATGCAGAAATGATGCTGGATGATTTGACTGAAGACAGCCCTTCCCGAGACAAGGTCAATGAGATCATACAAGGAACAAAGCGAGCCAGTGCTTTGGTAAAACAGATTCTTGCATTCAGCCGTCAATCAATTAAAGAGCTCAAGCCATTGAAAATTCAGCTTATGATCAAAGAGGTGCTAAAATTGATCCGATCTTCACTGCCAAGCACCATCGAAATCAAACAGCACATAAACGATAAATGCGGTTTGGTCATGGCAGATTCCGCCCAGGTACATCAGATCGCCATGAATCTGATGACCAACGCTTTTCATGCCATGGAGGATGAAGGCGGTAAACTGGAAGTGACCTTAAAAGAAGTTGAGTTAGGAGCAGATGAATTAACAGACCCGTCAATGACTCCTGGGACATATGTTTGCTTGACAGTGGCTGACAATGGTTCCGGCATGGATCAGTCGGTGATTAGACGTATCTTTGAACCTTATTTCACCACCAAGGAAAATGGAAAAGGTACCGGGTTGGGTCTTGCGGTCGTGCATGGCATCGTCAAAAGCTATAGAGGGGAGATAAGGGTTTACAGTGAACCTGGAGAAGGGACTGCATTTCATGTTTGCCTGCCTGTAATCAAATACCAGGTTGAAACAGAGAAAGCAGATGCCGTTGTGCCGGTTCCGAAAGGAACGGAACGCATCCTGCTTGTCGATGATGAAGAGCCGATTGTACGTATGGAAAAACAGATGTTGGAACGGCTTGGTTATGATATTACGGAAAGAACCAGCAGCATTGAAGCTTTGGAGGCCTTTCGGGCAGCCCCTGACAAGTTTCATCTTGTTATTACGGATATGACTATGCCGAATATGACCGGCATTCAGCTCTCACAGAAGCTTCTTCAGATAAGGCCTGATATCCCGATAATAATTTGTACCGGCTTCAGTGCAAAGGTTGATGGCGAAAAAGCAACGGCAGCCGGTATTCGTGGATATGTTATGAAGCCGGTGGTTATGAGTGAAATTGCGAAAAAGATACGAGAAGTGCTTGATCAAGATTAAAATGGTAAAAAGAACCATTTGTGGATGGAAAAGTTATAAGACTTTTACCATAAGTGGTATCGCCACAAACGTCCCTATGGAACTGCCCAGATTGGTAAATACCACTACCAGCAGGATGCGGGTGACCTTGTTTTTCCAAAAGCCCCTGATGGAAAGAATGTCCTCCGGCAGGTTTTCAAAATCCCTTACCTTGGGTTTGCGGGAAAAGGCTTCCACCAGCCCGGAAACCCAGCCGGCCGCAATCATGGGGTTCAAAGAAGTCAAAGGGGCCGCCAGAATCGAAGAAAGGATTGTCAAAGGGTGAGCCAGGGCGATGACGGCACCCAGGCCGGCCAGAGTACCATTGGCCAAAACCCACCATATGATCATATCCTTGCCTGCGTGGGAACCGCCCTGATAAAAGCCGGCAATAATCAGTATCATTATGGCCGCAGGGAGCAGCCATTTAAAAACAACCGATGCTCTTGATTTGGGCGGAATTTGCTTGAGGGCCTCAAAATCTATATCTTTGTTCCAGTTGTTCTTGATACCGGGCACATGACCGGCACCGACGACCGCCACGATTTTTTGGCCGGGAGCCGTACGGATTCTGTGGGTCAGATACAGGTCTCTTTCATCGATCAGGATATCTTTTAAGACCGGCAGTGATTTGCCGACGTCGGCCAGCAGTGACTGGAGCACATCTTCCTGCTTCATCTTTTCAATATCTTCTGCGCTGATATCCTCAATTTGCCCCAGCGACAAAATAAATTGAAACAGAAGTTTGAGTTTGCTCCACAGTCCCATAACGCGCCAGGTCTTCAACAGGGTGATGCGGATGTCCCGGTCGGCAAGGTGTATGGACGCACCCACAGCCTTGCCGGCTGCAATGGCCTTGATCATCTCCTCGCCCGGTTTGATGTCAAAATTTTTGGCTATCCGTTTCTGAAGTGACGCCAGCAAAAGATTCGAAAGCAAAAGAAAGGATTTTTTCTCCTTGATAACTTTGACGATATCCATCTCCTGCCAACGCTCTTTCTGACTGATAGTCTGATACCGGGATTCGCACAGTTCAATACAGACGGTGTCCGGCTTTTCTGTTTCGATAACCTGGACCGGCAGCCGGGCGCTTTCAACAGAGACGTGGGCGGTCCCTACGAGAATGACCTCTTTGTCTTCAAATACTAAACGATCTATGTTATTGGTGTTGTTAATCATCAGAATTCATTATATAATTCCCATTTAAGGGTTACGTGTTACGAGTTTACGGGTTTACGAGTTTTTATCGATACTCAATCATAACTATCACATTGGCCATGTCAATACAAACGGTGAATAGTGAATGGTGAAAAGCAGGCTGTAAAAGAGGAATTTGGATTTCGGATTTCGAATTGAAAAACCGGCAACCCGTAACTTGAAACTTGGAACTTGAAACTCTCGACTCGCAACCCGCTACCCCGCAATCCCGCAACTAGAATATGTCTTCGACCAGATCGCTGAGCGTCTCTTGCAGCCGGGCATCATCGGTCAGCGGCAGGCATATGGCCGAGCGGCAAGCCCGGTGGACGTCAATTCCTCGCCGGATCATCTGGGCGGCATAAATCAAAAGGCGCGTGCTGGCTCCTTCTGTCAGTCCGTGTTCACGAATGTTGCGGATTTTAGCAGCCAGAGAGACCAGCTTTAAGGCGCTTTCGGCGTCGATATTCCCTTCGTGGGCGACGATCTCGGCTTCTTTTTCAGCTGCGGGATAATCGAATTGGATGGAAACAAACCGCTGGCGTGTGCTCTGTTTGAGGTCTTTTAATACGGATTGATATCCGGGATTATAGGATATCACTACCATGAAATCGGGATGGGCCGGGATGACCTCGTCTTTTTTGTCGATGGATAGCGTCCGGCGCATATCGGTCAAGGGGTGGATCACCACGGTGGTATCCTTGCGGGCTTCCACAATCTCGTCCATATAACAGATGGCGCCCATGCGCACGGCCCTCGTCAAGGGCCCGTCCACCCATACGGTTTCATCCTTTTTCAAAAGATAACGTCCCAGCAGGTCGGATGCAAACAAATCTTCATGGCAGGCCACCGTGATCAAAGGAAGCGTTAACCGATAAGACATGTATTCGACAAAGCGGGTCTTGCCGCAGCCGGTCGGCCCTTTGAGCATCACCGGCAGCCTGGCGTCATAGGCAGCCTCAAATATGCGAATTTCGTCACCGGCAGGTAAATAGT
>JAQBHK010000536.1:0-4232 GCA_032127815.1 Desulfobacterales bacterium | reverse complement strand
ATATCATTTAACATTTTAATATTACATGTGTTATTTAATTTAGCGATCAATGTAATGGCTATATTCCAGGGAAAAGTAGCGCGATGCGGATACAAATTATCCACAATTCTTTATGTATAGGTATCCAAGTGGATAAGAAGTATCCGACTAATTGTATTAAACAATGGGGTTATCCACCTTTTAACTGTGAACTCTTTAACCCTACTATTGTGTTAATAGCGGAACCTTGGGTCCAAAATATTACTCCAAAATCTGTCTAAAGTTACGAGATTTGTACCATCGAAGAATTCATGAATTTATTTGAAAAAAGTGATCCTCTCTTTTGGATACTTTTTAACCATCTGGCTCATTTTTTATCAAAATACCGCATACGAATTACCCACCCATGAGATCTTGACCTCAATCGTCTACGCGCTATTAAATCAAAAAACGATTTAAATTTAGCTAGTTAAACTGATTGTTGTGAAACTTGGCACCGTACTTGCAATGCTACCATGTAGTATTTTGGTTAAAAACAACAACATGGAAAGCCGGCATAAAAGGGCAGTTATCGTGACTATTTCGAATATTCCGGACAAAAAGCAAATCAGGAAGAAGGAGGGGTACCATCTCATGTTAGACGAATACATAAAGATAAAACATTACGAAGACCTCTTTGGATGCATTGCGCTTGAAAAGGGGTTTCTCACTCAGGATGAACTCAGTAAGGCTAAAGCGGATCACGTCCAAGAAGAAACCGAGGGTGGAGCCCATCGGCATCTCAGGGAGATATTGTTTTATCAGGGTACTATGTCCGCCAATCAAATAGAAGAAGTGGTAAAAATCGTTGTTGGTCACCCTGAAGGATCCACATGGAAGTAATTTAATTATGGAGCGTCGTTCATAGCGTTCCGGGCAGTTAAGAGAGGGATTTACCATGTCCCTTAAACATACAATAATAGCATCTGTCATGATGATAGCGACCTTAAAATGGTTCTTTTTCTTTCAGCCGTTCCGATCGCTATCACAATTAACATTGTTCGGTTGACGACAACGGCGATGATGGTCCAAAAAAATGGCGCGGAAGCCGCACAGGGTTTTCTCCATGAGGGTTCGGGCATACTGGTATTTATCCTTGCATTTTTTCTTTTGTTTTTTGTTTTCTTGATTCTTAGAAAGACCGAAGCCAGTGCTACTGCATAATGATTAAACACATCTCTGTGGCACGAAAACCCAATTAGAAGTCTTCTCTGCCTAATTTGGGCGAGAAACTATCTGCCTGCCGTTCCGTGCCCAGGCTCTCATTCCACCTTGAAAACAGAATAAATATGGAAAAATATAGTAAGGCGCCCAGAGTCATAGCATATGAAAAGCCGAAACTGATGGACAATGCAATAGATAGTGCCGAGCCAAGCACAGAGCCAATTCCATTGACGGCCCACATTCTGGGAACATAATTTTCCAGGCCGAACTCGCTCAGCAACTTCATCCCCAGCGGAAAAGGCATCCCCATAAAAAAACCCAATGGCAACAATAGAAGCAAAGATACCAATATCCTGACCCAAAAACTGGCGCCCAGAAAAAAAACAAGCGATTGGTTCAGAAACAGGATATATATGACGACGATCAAGCTCACCATGAACGCGGCAAGCCTAAGTTTAATAGTTGTTCCTTGTTTCCACAAAACGCCGCTGATCCAGCTGCCAATCCCGGCACCGATCAAGAGGGAAAATAGCAACATAGCCACGGCATAGACCGGCTGCCCCAAAAATAAGATGAATTTCTGGATGAGCGGAATTTCAATCAGCATAAATCCGATCCCCAGAAAGGAAAACAACAGGAGAAAAAGGGTATTGTTCCAAGGGGTCTCATCTTGATTTGGGTATGCCGGTCTGATCAACCACCCCCATATAAGGGCCATGATTGAGAATGTAAGCAGAAAAGTGATTATGGGAGGCAATCCGATATCAAATTTATAAAAAAAAGGATCATTGTCCGAAACTGATCTTAGGTTGAAGTCAGCGACTTCAATAAATTCCTCCGGGGTTACCATATCCTGGGATATTAGATACAAAGCCTGGTTTAACATTGGGTGTTCCTCATATATCCCTTCGCCCAATGATATGGTATGCGTTGCCTGTTCGGTAAATGGAATAAAAGAGGAATTGGTCGCATAATCAGACTCGTGCATTCCAAGATGGACATTTTGGGCCTCTTGCAGGGTTAGCGGTGATTTCTTCAATACAAATACCGGAAACGTTTCAGAGCCCAGAGTATAGATGTGCTTCATTGCGGCAGAGGGACGGATACCTCGTTTGCCAAGGGCCGATAAACTGGTGAATACGAGACGAAGAATCTCGATATCATCGTGGGCCACCACAATCAGTCGTCCATCGGTATTGAGGCGGTCCAGATAGTCGTTGATCGAGTCAGAAGTAAAAAGGAAGTTTTCAGTAAGAGCAAACCCTTCAGGACTCCGGCTGGTTTTTGTAACTGGAATGCTCAACATGATGATATCATATTTTTCCTTTGTAGCCCGGATGAAATTTCTCCCTTCTTCAACAACCACCTTTACTCCCGGGAATCCATTGTATATTCCCCCGTTGAAATCAGAATATTTTTTCATCAAATCCACCAGGTCTTTATTGACTTCCACCGCCGTGATCTCTTTGACCCCGCCCAGAAGTGAGATGAGCACTTCCCTTCCCCCCCCGGGTCCGATAATCAATGCCTTTTTCTTTTCCTTTTCCGATAACAACTTGATAGGAAAATATCCTGCAAAATCGACAAATTCGGGGATTTCCAAACTGCTTGGATCGCCATCAAAGCGGTACATGGCACTGCCTGCAGTACCATCTATAAAAAAAACCATTTCGTCGGGGTATTCTTCGACTGCAATCAGGTCGGTTCTTCCGAAGGCGTTCCAGCGAGACTCTACAACCTTTGCTTTGCTTATCGGATCTCCCAACATATGAGCCATTTCTTTGTGGGCGCCTTTTGTTAATGGAATCGTACCGAGAAAATTACTGGAATAGTTAATAATGAATATCGCAATAAAAGCCCCCGTTAATAAAAGAAAGGCCATTTTCTTCAAAGTTGTTAAGGATTCCTTAATACTGAAAAGAGCAGCAGGAATAGATGCGATAACAGCTACAAACAACATAACGTTGATTCCACCTAGTTTAAGCACCACAACGATTAAAAATGCTCCGATGGATGCGCCTATTAGATCAGCCGCATAAATCTTGGAGCTCTGGTCCGGAAATAGGCAAAAAGCAGCGGTAAGGAATATCCCGCCAAAGAAGAAAGGAACAAAGGCTAATAGAGCAGCTATATATATATGCTGGAAGATGGATACTTTAGTAACGAAAATGGTCATTATCAGGATTGAAAGCGCCATTAATCCTGAAGAGATGGGCAAAAGATTGTAAAACGGCTTGAGATCCGGATTTGATACAATCCCGACCCGTTTATGGACGTAAATTCCCCCACACCCCAACCCCAAAACAGCAAGCGAGAGAACTAAGAACACATAGTGGGATTCGAACATCACGGAAAACACGCGGGTCAGTCCGATCTCCAGCATCATTATGGCAAGAGAGATGAGGGTCACATTGAAATAAAACACCTTGCCCCCATGCCAATTTTCGGGTTGAGTCACAGGTTCCATTATTTTTACACCTTCACGTATTTTAGCAAAAATCCTGATATTAGCTTTGTTCAAACACCAAGGGCCAATTTTTGAGTTTCGGAAAAAACATGGGAACGCTTTGCATATACAGTCGGTAGGCCTCCCCGAATTTCGATATCATAGCTTTTTCCTCTTTGCGGGCCAGGTGATAATAAGCACCGACAATGACCGGAAAGAAAAGTAAGGTAAGGATCGTCGGCCAGTGAATCAACTGCCCGAAAAGGGCGATAAAGATGCCGGTATACTGGGGATGTCGCACATATTTGTAAATGCCGTCAGTTACCAGTTGATCCTTCTCTTGGGCACTGAATACCAAACGCCACCCTTTGGCCATCAGCATTAACCCAACTAAAATAAAAGCAAAACCAATAAACATTTCTATCATGGCCCCGGTATCATCCAGTCCCAGAAGAGTCCCCCAGAGATGACCTTTGGTATGCAACCAGGGGATGTCTATCCCCAACAAAGATGTCAGAATATATATTGTTAGCGGAAAACCGTACATTTCCGCATAAAGCGCGATGATAAAGGCTTGAACCAGCCCGGCATTGCGCCACTCTTT
>JAQBHK010000535.1:0-3507 GCA_032127815.1 Desulfobacterales bacterium | reverse complement strand
CGACCTGATTGTCCAATTTATGTGCAATCCCATGGTATATAAAGGTCTATGGTCATTTATATAAGGCAAATAACAAGGTCTGTTAATTAATCAACATCAATCTGCCGGACTCTTTATCCACGCCCATCAGCTGGATAACTTCATTCTCTTTTGAAATGATTTCGGCCTCAAAAAAGCTGCCGGCGTCGTTAATCTGTCCAACTTTCAGGTCCGGGTTCAGTCTTTTTACATGCCGGGACACAATTTCAAAAGCCTGCCCTTGTGTTAAAGAGGGCCTGCGGGCCAGCTCACCTGCTGGAGAACGCCGCTGCGGTACATAGCTTTCACCGCCCTGAGCACCCACGCCGCAGGCGCCGGCATTTTTTGGCATCACAAAAGGTGTAATCCCAACGGCTATAACGGCCAGAGACAAAACACTTATGAAAATGATTCTCACTGAACTTTTCATTTCTAAACCTCCTTATATGAATGTATTGCCATGTTAAAAGCATTAGTCGTGCCAAATTATTAAAAAATCGTACTTTTTATTTTAACATCCTTGATTGTTTAAATATTTTAACAAGCTATTAATCATTCTTAAATCTACGGCAGACCAAGGTATGGATACAAAGTATCCAGCCAAGATTGTCAACCCGGTAAAAAGTAACCATGCCATATCAACCCTTTTCCACCAGCTTGCCGTCGGATACCTGCATAATCCGGCGGGCATAACCGGCGCACTCATGACTGTGGGTGACCATGACGATAGTCGTGCCGCCGGCATTCAGGCTCTGGAGAAGCCGCATAACCTCACCGGAAGTTTTCGTATCCAGATTCCCGGTGGGTTCATCGGCCAGCAGGATCGGAGGCTCGTTCACAATGGCGCGTGCAATGGCCACCCGTTCCTTTTCGCCCCCTGATATCTGGCTCGGCAGACGATGGCTCTTGTCCAGCAGACCCACTTGAGACAAAGCTTCCCGGGCCATGGATTGCTTGTCCTGCCTGCGAGCCTTTACTATGGCCAGCGGCAGCATGACGTTTTCAACTACGGTCAGATAGGGTATCAGATGGAAGCTCTGAAAAACAAACCCCAGAAATTCCCTGCGAAAGTCGGCCCTTTGCTCCGGCCTGAGGCTGTAGACATCAATTTCGTCAACCGTTAAGCTGCCGGTAGTGGGAGCGTTCATGGCCCCCATAATTGCAAGAAGGGTCGACTTGCCGGCGCCGGATTCTCCCATAATACCTACAAAATCACCGGATTTTATCTGGAAGCTGATTTCGCTGATGGCCGCAACGACACCACTCCCGTTGCCATAATGTTTGCAAAGATTTTCCGCTACAATGTAACTCATATTGAAACCTCCTACAATGCGCGCAGAGCTACGTTAGGATCAAGCCGCGCGGCCAGCAGCGCCGGATAAATACTTGCCGCCAGTCCGACCAGTACGGCCAGCAAAAAGGCTCCGCCGGCCAGCTCCAGGTTTAAAGGCACCGCTATGGTTTGACTTTCGGTAAAAAACCGCAGGCCGATCCTGGTTCCTCCAAAGCCGAGCAGATAACCGATTATTCCGGCCAACCCGGAGACGATACCGGCTTCGATAAACACAATCCCCATGACATGTTTTTTGCGAAATCCGATGGCTCTAAAAATTCCGATTTCCTGGGTGCGCTCACGTACACTGCCCATCATGGTGACCAGAACAACGAGGCTTCCGATCAGCACAACTACTGCGGAGACACCATAAGAAAGTTTTTTGAACTGGTGCAGCGTCTCCATGCGCCCTTTAACAACCTGCTGAATAGCCATTACTTTGGCACCGGGCAGGGCCTGGGAGATCTGTTTGACCATTTCTTCGATGGGGCAGGCCGTACAGAGGGCCGCCACTTCCGCCATGGAGATCCGCCCGGGCTTGTCAAGCAGTGACTGGGCGGTGGCCAGGCGCACGAAGACCAGTTGGTCGTCCTGGGAACCGGTTGGCTCCAGAACTCCTGACACCTGGAGCACACGGCCTTTTATCTCTACTGTGCCGCCGATATCCAGTTCCATCACACGGGCAGTTTCTGCACCCAGCAGAACACTGTTTTCATCCGGCCGGGTTCCCTTTATCCGCCACCAGGGCTTTAAAATTCCGGCAGCCTCAAAGTCGACTCCGGCCAGCAAAACCCGGTGAGCATTTACGTTAATTACTCCTAAAACCAGGGGGCCGACGGCAGCGACGTTTCGGGCGTACTTGATGGAACTAATTTGCTCCAGGTCCTTCTCCTTGATCTCCTCCATCTCAAAAGAGACGCCTCCCAAAGAGAGACCTCCGTATGTCAGTGAAAGGTTTTCGGTTTTGGGAACAACCAGAATGTTGGCGCCGTATTTTTCAAGCTTGGCGTTAATGTCGCCGGTCATGGCCTCTACCATGCTGATTACGGCGACTACCGTGGTAACACCGATGATGAGCCCGGCGAGAATAAAGGCGGCCTTGCCTTTGCGACGAATCAGATTTTTCAATGCAATCTCTTTAAGTGTCATTATTAGGTCCTCTTCGAAAAATCAAAATACTGCTTTCCATTTAAGATATCGTTAACGTTGATGACCAGGCTGTCATTTTCGATAGCTCTCGTCAAAGGTGCCGGATTGCACCCGCCCTTGACCTCATTGACAAGTACGGAGGCAAACCTGCGCCCGCAGTTTCGGCAGACCATGTGGTCGCCGTCCTGGTAATACCCTTTTCCGGCCGGCCAGCATACATCACAGGCATCAAAGGCGGCACGGATGATGCCGTCCGAACTCTTTAAAATAAAATATTTGATGGTGACATCGCTGCCCTTGTATTCAAAAAAACGGGCCTGGCCGTCTGCAAACAGATCCACCGGATAAGAAACCTGAGAAACCAGAGCAGCTGACGAAGTCTGCGACGGTACAGCCAAGGTCTTTTGACTGCCGGTGGGGATAAAATTATATGCCACGCCCATAACCAGGACTGCACCGGCTATCATGGCAAACAACGGCAGACGGCTCTTTTTTTCGGTTCCAAGGACAGCAGCCTTTTTAGCTGCTGTTTTATCATCAGCCTTAGTTTGAGCCACCGCTTTTGGGGCTGTTTCTTTTGTCCGGATCGAATTCTCTTTTTTCATGGATGAATTGTTTTTCTTTTTAGCCATTGGTCCTTTTCTCCTTTCTCCATATCAAGCTACAGGGTATTTCGGGATTTTGCCCGACCCAGACGGGCAAATAACCACCCTCCGGGCTGCGACACCGCACTCTCTTTCTAAAAAGGATTTTAGCTTTCATTTGAATTCATCACGCGCTCGAAGCAGCGGATAATTCAAACTTAAAGAGTTAAGCGGCACCAATCCCAAGTTGCAAATCAAAGCTGATGGTCGCCCAAGGGCAACGGATTAGCAATGATACTTAAAATGCATGTTTAACAGAGAAAAGACTTGTTTGTAAGATATATTGGTGAGGATCGGGCGGTTGCCCTGGTACGAAATATTATATTAACATTTTGAGGGTTAGGGTTGTTGGAAAAGTAATTT
>JAQBHK010000534.1:0-15841 GCA_032127815.1 Desulfobacterales bacterium | reverse complement strand
CGTTGCTCAGCTGGAAAAGGAAATGGCCGTGAATTTGGCACAAACCCAGGGCGCATTTCTGACAAGTTTCAGAGGAATTGGTATTGTTCTGGCAGCCGGGGTAACTGCTGAAATTGGGAATCCGAATGAACAGAAACCATTAAACAACTTAGTTTCATATTCAGGCATCATCCCCCGAGTCAAACAAACCGGTGGTACTGATGGCAAAACCTATACCGGTAAAGTTGCCAAGCGCTGCAATCGCATTTTGAAAGATTATGTTGTCCAATCGGGACATCACATGGGTTTGCATGGCCCTGAGGATTTGATGACCGATTACAAACGCCGAGATGCATCCGGTCAACATGCCGACTTCGGCATTGGCCGTCGGTATCTGCGTACGGGAATGAGATTGATGCGCACGTCTCAAATTTACCTGCCGCCCTGGCTGAGAAAAGCTGATGCTACACGGGAAGAACGGGCTGGTTATTACTTGATGATTTGGCCTAAATTGCGTGAAAAATGGGTAAAATTCGGAGCGCTTGAAGTCGCCTTTGCCAAAGATCGGCCCTTGGGTCTATGGCGCCAAATGGTACAGGAATTATATGATATAAAGCTTAAATTATAAGCCCGACTCAAACTGGACTTAATCCATGCGGTTAAAGATTTTCGAGGTTTCGGCGGACAGGATGGCTTTTGATTGCTGTCGCAGTGCTCCACAAATAGATGGATGTCATTGACGGCTCAGGCAAGAGTGCCAACCCTGTCCGTCCGAACTCTTAATTATGGCTCCAAGGTACTCTGATCCTGGAAATATCCAGAGGTCTCGTCATACCAGCTTGCCAAAGTCGGGCACTATGGGCAGGGTTTTCCACCTGTTACGCTGAACTTTGAATATCTGAAACTGGAATGGTTAAGACTGGTTCAACAGATTTTTTAAAAAAACCGGCCTGGACCGGCATAGGAGGAGTATTGCCTTTAAAAAGATGAGAATTTTAGCTTGACTTTATCCTGGTACTCTTGCCTGTATTGATAGGCACTATCGGACTAATAACATTGAAGATTCGATAAGGCAATCGCAAATATTTAGGGGCTTAATTTTTGATTGGCTCAAGGCATCGTGAATTTTTGATCTAAAGGTCAGACCACATGATATTGATTTGTTCAGCCTAAAGCCAGAGCTTTTGATTGTAACACGATCGACGAGATGCGATTTAGATATCATGTAAATTTAAATAATTGTAGATCATGGCAGTTAAGACAAGTTGGACTATTTTAAAAATCCATATATTTCACACAGGCAACGCGGCAATTTGTCGCACGTAATGCTTCCCTGAATGAGCAAACGCAGAATCAATGGCTATTGAATCGGATTGGAAACAGATTGAATGAAACGGAATCCGGGTATTGTTACTCCCATTCACCAATCAGGATGAAAGGCGCCCAGAAGAATGGATGCGAGGTATCCCTTTGAATCTTCTTGTCCCGTCCGACGATCGTAATGCCACGGCTGAGATCAGTGGATGCCATGCTTTGGTTTTTCAATTCCTGCTTGGCCAGTCTGAGCGCCTCTTCCTTGGACCTTCCGGACTTGAGATGCGAGTAAAAGCTCTTCATCAGGACGGCCGTAGAATTCGATTCCACGCTCCAGAGACTCACGATAACCGACTTGGACCCTGCGAGCATGAAGGCACGGCTTAAGCCCACGATTCCCTCTCCGGCGATTTCTTTTCCCAGGGCCGTTTTGCAGGCCGACAGAACAACGGCATCGGCGTTGAGCTTGAGTTCTAGGATCTCGCTCATCTTGAGGAAGCCGTCCTCAGGGATGCGGTTCCCCGGCTGGCTTAGAACCAGCGCTGGTTCCAGGATATAAGGGATGTCGCCGCTCAAAAGACCGTGGGTGGCAAAATGGATAAACCGGTAATTGCCGAGATCGGATCTTAAAAATTCGCTTTTGGAGGCATCCATATCAAGCTTGATGTTGGGGTCATTGGTTTGGTACCCGAAGAGTGCGCCGATTTTCAGGACCTCATCGCGTGTCTCGGGCAGACGGGGCAAAGAAAACCCGCTGCGGACCAAGGCGCTGCGCAAATTGAGACCGGACGTCTGATCGGCTGATGCCAGGACGATGTTGTCGGACTTTCTCTGGTTGTAACGCACATCCGAATCCTCGTAGACCGGATCGCCGAGTGCAAACAGGGGCCGGGATAATTTTGGACTCTCCTTGAACTGCCGCATGGTCGCCATGATCGAGGCAGACGGATAATAGCTAATCTTGTATTTTTCTCCCAGGTATTGAATCGCATTTCTTACTCTACTAGTCGTTAATGCCTCGAAGGGAAGCATGTTCAGAACACCGTCGGGAGTGATGATGATATTTTTATCGGAATCTATCATGCTGAGAGCCTCTTCCAGCAAGAGCCTGCCCAGGGCCCGCCCTTTCTCGGGGTCGTAGGCGTTCAGTCGTCGCGGATTTTCAAGCTCCTTTCGAAATTCCCCGACTTTCCGTATGAGCTCCTCCCGGCTCACGGCAATTTCGATGGCCGAAGGTTTCTTGCCTTTTTCTATGATCCAGAGATAGGTTTTCCCAGGATTTACCTTGTAGGCGAGGAGCACCTCATTAGCACGCAACGGAATATTCCCAACCATAACCGGCTCCGGATAGCGGATGGAGGCATAATCCGGATACTCTTTCCGTAGCTTGGCAATCAACTCTTCGAGTTCACGTTTTGATTTTTTCAGGACCTCTCGCTGTGCTTCCGACTGGCCGCTTTCGGATGCCTGGATTGAGTCAATGGTGCTGAGCAATCGCTGCTCCTGTTCGGCCAGTTCCTGGGGAATCCGATTAGAGAGGGCACCCGTTCTGGCTTTTGAGAGCAGTTCGAGGAAAGATCGGGCCTTGGTACTTTCGGCGTAGAAGAAGGCCACTTCCATGGGCGTGAGGCCCGCTTTGTTAAATCGTGGGTCCAGGCGGATGTCATCCGGTGTCGGATCAGCGGGCATGAGCAGAATGTCGATGGCATGTTCATAGGGGGCGATTTTATTGGCCAAGAACAAGTATCGGAACTCCGTCGAACTCAGACTGCCTCTCAAATCCTCAATGAACTTGATGGCGGTGCTGTAGTAAAGCAGCGCCTGGGCATTGCGGTGTTGCTCTTCATTCAGAAGCCCCAGACCATAATTGGCGTACATCTGTTTTTCGGAGTATTGCAGGCCCATGACGGCCAGGAGTCCCAACCCTTCCTTAAAGGCCATAGCCGCTTCGTTGTACTTTTTTAAAGACACCAAACAAAAACCGATGTTGTTGAGGATGTCCACGATATCCGACGTGTTGTAATTCTTCCGGGCAAGTTCGAGGGCGCGCTGGTAATGGGTGATCGCTTCCTGATAACGGCCGAGGCCGAAAAGGGTTGTGCCTAAAGAGGAATAGATCGTATGCTTCAGCTTGTCGTCCTTGTAGCTGTCGATGTTGGAAAGGGACCTGGTGTAGATGTCCAGTGCCACGGATAAACGGCCTTGCTGTGCGAGGGTCTCCCCCATGCTGAGCGCAATGAGCGGATGCGCGCCCTTTGTGGACTCACGATTGCCCTGCGCGGCCGCTGCCAGAATTTCTGCGGCCTTATCCGTATCCCCAATCTTCTTGTAGCAATCTGCCAGTCCAACAGTCGCCAGGACAATCCCCTCAGTATATTGGCTGCGTTTAGCAGATGATAACGATTGGTTAAAATAGGACAGCGCCTTGTCGTATTCGTTTCGATCGAGATAGGCCTTGCCCATATAGCGGCAAATGTCGGAGGACTTTTCCCCATTGCCGGGGTAAAATGTCAGAGCCTCGCGCATGGATGACAGAAACTTGTCGTAGGAACCTTCGCGAAGGTACTCCAGGCCTTCCTGGGTTAGGATATCTCCCTTGCTCTTGGTGGCAGTCAAGAAGAGTGGATGGTAGTTGGCAAGACCTTCGGACTGGGTTAACCCTTTACTGAGTCCGCAACCGCAGGTACAGAGTACCATGACAATCACCAGCCATCGCTTCAACTGCATTGTGCACCCCCTTGTCTGAATCAATAATATTCATCAAGCTTCTGGGAAAATTCCTTCAAGAGGTTGTCAATGGCCTCGTTTACTGCGCCGCTCGCCATCTCATAGTTCGTTTGCATTTTGAACTGATTGAACATGCTTCTGCTCCCCTCCTGCCTGTTACTGAAGGTGCGCAACAGCTGCCCGTTACCGGCAAAGATTTCCGTTTCGAGTTCCACTGTGGCGATATGAGAACTCATCCCTGTATAGGGAGGCGAATACTTGAAGGATTTAATACGTGGAACAAAATATAAGTCAACATCGTGGATGTCACTTGCATCGCGAGCAATGAAAACGTTTCCGAATTTGCTAGAGACAAGCCCGTAAAGCGCTTGGGATAAATTCTTGCCAACCTCTATTTCTCCCTGCACCTTTGCCATCAAGAACATCTGGGTGTCTGTCTTGAAGGCATATTTGTATTTGGTTAACTGATCGTTGAGAAGCAACCCGGCTTTCAGGGAACTTTTCTTCATATTCTCGGTCGAGATTTTTGGCTCAACCGAAATTTTCCGCATGTTCATGATGGATACACATCCGGAAACAAACAAGGCGATCAGGCATAACAGAAGCACAGATTTCTTCATAAGAACCCTCTTATTGTTGAGTCGAATAGACCGGTTTCTCCCGATACTGAAGGTTGAGGTTTGTTTTCTCCCTTTGCAGCTTGGTTTTCCGAGTTAAGGTAACACAGTTGCATCCCAGGCGGAACATCATTGGGAAACCCCGACCATCTTTTGCACACTATATATTGTAGCTACATTCGGTGCCTGAAAAAACAAGATTACTTGCCTGTATTGATTGTCACTAAAGAATCAATATCATTGATGATTCGGTTTGGCAATCGTAAATATATTGGGTGCTATTTTGTGGTAGGCTCAAGGCAGTTATGTTCTATTTGACGATGGGGTTGAGCGGTCGAACAATGCATTGGTAATTAATACCATTTAATCCTCTAACGTTGATGGTATATATGCCTTTATAAAAAACCACAATTTTACTAGGTTCCCTCAAATGGCTGGTTAACTTAAGATTGATTTGTAATAGACTCCCCAAAATTACTTGGTCTTTTTTTGAAGTTTCCATAAAAAATAAAATTTGTCGTTGCTTATAGGATTTTCTTTATCTCCAAGTGCCATAGTGTCTTGGATCAGATCAGATCCAAACTTAACTAAGCCAATAGTTTTTGCCAGAGTTGCCGTATCCTGTGTTACTAGACCCGTAAGTATCCCGAATGATATAGCTCCAACAACACCTACAAGAGATCTAAATGGTTTACGAACCAAATCCCGCTTAGCTTTCTTAACCTTCCTGTCAAGATCAGCCAAACTAGGCCTAATAATGTCAGCATGCAGTTGGAGCGCGTCATTTTTTGTAAAGGTTGCCCCAGATTTGATGAAAGTCTCTAAAGCGGTATTCTTCCTGATGGTTGTTTTTGTATTTCTCTAATTTTATTAATATTTCTGAGCGTTTCATGGCAGGGTTTCCCCTAATATTTTTCTGAAGTTTGGCATACTGGGAAAAGATAACAGGGTAACAAAAAGAATACAATCAAAAACTCAACTTATCCCAGCGAAATAATTATACTTCGACGATCTTTGTTCTTGAAAGCTTTCTATTGTAGGTGTATTATTTCAGGAATAAAGCAAATTATTAAAGGTTTGAAAAATATCCTGAATATCCAGTCGATCCTGTCAAAAATACACGCCCGGAGGGCGCTATGTTTATCGATTTTTTCTACAGTTTGAAAAATGCCGGGATACCGGTCAGCCCGACTTCGTTTTTGACCTTGCAAAAAGCGCTGAACATGGGGCTGATCAATTCTGTGGATGAATTCTATACATCCGCACGGGCGATTCTTGTTAAAAGCGAACGCTATTTTGACAGCTATGACCAGGTTTTTGCTCATCGTTTTGAAGGGGCTGAACTGCCCGCATATGACGAAATTGAACTCGATGAAATTGCCCGGGCCATGCTGGATGAATGGCTCAAAGACCCCAAGACCCTGGCCGACGCCCTGGACATGGACGAGTCGGAGCTGAGTCAACTGACGCCTGAAGAGTTGATCGAATACTTTAAAGCACGTCTTAAGGATCAGCAAAAGCGTCATTATGGGGGCCGAACATGGATCGGTACCGGCGGGACTTCTCCGGTGGGGCATTCCGGGCATCATCCGGAGGGGATGCGCGTGGGGGGCGTGTCCCGTAATAAATCGGCCGTTAAAGTCGCCCTGGAAAGAAGGTATAAGGATTATGCCCGGCGGGGTCCCCTTACCCAGGATATGATCGGAGAAGCCTTAAAAAGGCTGCGCAACTTGATCCCCGTCGGTCCCCTGGACCGGGTAGATATCGACGAAACCGTTTACCAGACCATGAAAAACGCGGGGGAAATCAATATTATTTTTACCAGAAGTTTAAAAGACCGCCTTAAGGTAATTCTGGCGATTGATAACGGCGGCTGGTCCATGGACCCTCACATACCGGTTGTGCAGACCCTTTTTGATTATGCCCGCGATCAATTCAAGGACTTGAAAACCTATTATTTCCACAACACCGTTTACGACGTCCTCTGGGAGGATTCTAACAGAACCCGGAAACCTAAAAAAGTTAAGGATTTTGCGACCGCTGATTCTGAAACCCGTCTGATCATGCTGGGTGATGCCAGTATGGCTCCCTATGAATTAATGGCGGCGGACGGGTCGATTTATGTGGATGAACGCAGCGGCAAGGCCAGCATCGAACAGCTCAAATTTTTAGCGCAAACCTTTCCCCATTGTGTCTGGTTGAATCCCATATCTTCGCAGATGTGGGAGTACACCCGTACTATCGTCTCTATCCGTAAGATTTTTCCGATGTTTGAACTCACCCTGGATGGGTTGGAGCAGGCGGTCGGGCATCTGATGACCAAGTAAAGATACCACCCTAATCAAGGCAAAACTCGATAGACGTCTGTGGTCAGTTGTCCGTAGTCAGTGGTTTTACAGGTTCTTAGGGCCCCTTTTTGTGTTTCGCTTGTAGTTGAACTGCACAGCGAGCGCATTCCCCGTAGCAAGCTGCGGGGTAATTCATTTTGACCAAGAGGTACGGTGGAGAATCGGATTTCACCTTTATCGGGTATAGCCCAAACATAAGTACGGTTTTCTGAGGTATAAATAAGAATCAAGGCCTCGGTAGCTTCTTGTGCAGCTTTAAAATCACCAATTATAAGGTAACTGCGCGCCAGTCCCTTATAACTTCCAGTGTTTGCTTCCACGGCAACAGCCCGTTTATGCAGAGCAATGCCTCGACTGATAATTTTTCAGTAATTTCAGGATCAAATTGGCCGGGCTCGTCGAGGACGGCCAAAATATCGCCAATGCGGCGTGGAGGCGGAACAAATGATTTTTCACTCATGGAAACAGTTACCTGCTTGGCCTCTTTCAGGGACATTCTTTTTTCCGCGCAGGCAGTAAACAAAACAATGATGAGGACTAATAAAATCTTTATGCATCCGGAGAGTATAACCGATGAAAACTTTGCAAAATATTTTCTGATAAAGTCGCAATGTATTACCATAGTTGAAATTTCCTCAGAGTCTTTTATTTAGCCATGAAAAGCCTGGGCCTATGGGTCAGAATTCTTAACTAATTGGAAACTACATAGTGCTCATTTGTTTTTTGGAGTTCCTGATAGCTTCTATTCTTTTAGAGCCTTCTTGACCACGTTAATCAACTCATCGGGATTGATCGGTTTCTCAATGTGGCCGTCTGCTATCGTATGCTTTGCTAATCCAGTGGTATCGACAAATTTATTCTCATCCTTTAGGAGTTGCTTGTACATTAAGTTTCTGAAATCTACACCCGTCACCTCGTATATTGCAGTTATCACCACTACGGGAACATTGCTCATGGTCGGGTCATTTCTCAATTCCTGGAACATACTTATGCCGCTTTTCTTTGGCATCAACAAGTCGAGCAGTACCAAATCTGGCTTCTCCTTGTACAGGAGTTCTAACCCCTCCACCCCGTCCTTGGCACTCACGCATATATAACCATTGTCTTTGAGAACCGTGCCAACAAAGGTGAGAACATCCGGTTCGTCATCCACAATCAAAATTTTCTTGGACATTTTTTCCGTCTTTTTCTCAAACGTTATCGTGAAAATAAAAAATCGAATTTTATTTCCTAAGGACATACCTACTCTGCAAGAGATATCTTGCCTTCATTAATACATATTATCAAATTAATATCATTGATGATTTCGTTTGTGAATCTTCAATTTTTCAGCCTTTATTTTTTTCACCATAAAATGCAGAAATCTATACATTACACTGAATGCCTAAAGCAAAAAAAATAGACATTTTGAAATTAAAGACGGGGTCATTTTTGACCATGTTTTGGGTATTTTTTGTTATCCAGTCGTTTCTGGCAGGATGACATATGCTCTATTTCAGCTTGAAGTATGCCGGTACTCATTGGAATCATACAGCGTCAGGATCAGCACATAGCAGTTACCTGCCATGGCCTTATCTGTCTTCCAGTTGTAAATGTATTGGCTGCCTGATGTGTCATAGCGCAGGCCGGAATTCCCACTGGTTTCTGTAACTTCCATCGAGTTTGCCATGGTGGAACCGTAGTCCAGGCAAGACACCTGCTGGAATTGGATCGATGTCACGGTGTTCTGATCGCTGATGAAGCCGCCGCTTGCGTCAAGCAGCCGCCATTTTATCGGTATGTTACTGCCTGCCTGGGCTGTGTTATTCAAAGGCGGGTTTTCCACAGGCGGACGAAAGCCGACAAAGCAGTATATCGCGGACGGGGCCGCAACGTCGTTGGGGCCACTACCGGAGACCGTGGTGATAATTGATCCTTGGGCTTTTGCGACCGAGAAAAGGAGCAGAACTGTTAAGGAAAAAACACTAAAATAACAAGTGAGTCCTCCTTTAATCATAACACCTCCTTTTGTTCATTAATTGCTTAAAATACGCACCGTATCGAGAAAAGTTTTACAATACATTTCCTTAAGTCATTGCAAGCAAAGCCCCGTAATAAATGGGTTATTAGCTGAGACAAGTTCAAGACTGAGATATTAAACAAATTTTTCATTAGGAATGCGGGTTAAATATGTTCATTTTTTAACTTTATTAAAGCGGTGGACACCCACAACGGGCAAATTCACTGTCAGAATGTCTCCGTTAATTGTTCCAACAATAACTCCTCCAGATTTGGTATGCAGCCAGATTTCCTCCCCTCTGGTCTCCCATTTAAAAGAAACATTATCTTCTTCAATAGACCATGCTCCCTGGCCATTGGCCATTAGTTCAAGATTAACGACGGCTGTTCTTTGAGTCATGTCATTCACTGTGGCGTATTTGCCTGCAAGTCTGCTTTCCTTCTCGCAGCTTAACGTAAGCAACAAGGAAAAAATTAAAACCTTCATAAACAAAGATGAGGTTGCTCTTACCATTAAATTTCCTTCAGTGTGAATGAAAATTTCTGTTCTAAATGGAAGGCTTTATCATAAAAGAAGATATGGATGGACATGATCAGCCATATAATATCTCTTACAACTGTCCGCCAGCTTATCGTTTCTCCTATCGTGTGGAAACAGCCACAATTTATGGGTGAATCGCGCAGCAAATTTATAAAAATGCCCAGAGTGAATATAAACAGAAGAGAGCAAAGAATCGCTGTGGCGGATCGGACCCGAATCCCTGCAACAAGGAGTATGCCACAGATGAGTTCAGTCCACGGAAGTACAACCGCCAAAATATTGACACCCCAGTAAGGAACGATTTGATAGCTGGCAATGGTTTCGGCAAATTCGGCGGTATAGTTGATCTTGTACATGCTGGCGTAAATAAATATTCCCGCGATGTAAAGTCTGAAAATAAAAGCGAGATATCTGTGCGTCAAACCTTTTATGATAAAACGTATCACTTTCATGATTCCAGTGGGTAGCCGTTTTCCTTCCAGGCCGTAAGCCCTCCAGGGAGCACTTTCACATTCTCATGTCCCCTGAAAACAAGTTTAAAGAGAACCTCCTCATCATAGCGACTGCTGATATTTCTGCCATAAACGATGATCTCTCTTTGAGTGTCTAGATCGCCAAAATTCATCATGTAGACGAAATCGAATAATGCCAGCGGCAAATTGACAGCCCCTTTGATATGGCTCTGTCTAAAAAATTCGACCGGTCTTGCGTCCACGAAAAGGGCCGTGCCGGCGTCATGTTTCAATTTTGCCCAATGCACATCTATTTGAGCAGGTGTCTTGCGAAACCAGTTTTGGGGAATAAGGGTGATGCCGCCTGGATTGGAAAAGTTGAATACAAGGCCCAATAAAAGACTGACACTCAAAATTAATAAAAAGTCTTTTACTGACATCCGCCTGGTTTTTTCCATCTCTTTTTGGATGGCGGACTTGACACGAACTTTGGCTCTTTCCAAAACTTCAACTTTGTGTTTGCTGGCGGTAAGGTTTTCTATCGTCTTGTTCAGCTCAATGTTTCTTTTTTCCAGATCGACGTTAAGGCGTTGTATAGTTTCAAACGATCTAGTATTTTCCAAAAACACCATAAAGTTGTAGACAAGAGTCATCAAAAGCTCAAGTTCTTCTTCAGAAAAGCTCTGCAAGGTTATTTTATTGCCAAGACCGATCAATCCCAGGCATGATTCATTAATAACAAACAAAAGTTCGATTTTGATTTCCAGGGGCCGGAAGGTATTATCCCAAAAATTTCTATCGGTTAACCTCCGAGCGTTCATAGGTGCCAGATTGTTGACTTTGGCGTATTCAAGGCAATGTCGAATGAGGTTGTCGATTTGATCCTGTGACAACTTTCCGTGTTTTTCATTTTCAATACCACGGCAGGTCATACGAGCTGTTTTTTCTTCTTGATCAAGCAGCATAATATAGCTCTGGCCAACGCTAAAAGTGCCCATAATAAGCAGCAAGAAAGTTTCCATAATTCTGTTGGTATCTTTAAGACCGCTTAGTTCATGAAATATATCATAGAAACTCTTTAAGTGAAAAAGCCGTCTGTCCAGATCGCTTTTGTTTCGCTCTGTCTGTTTGAGCGCATCTTCTATGTCTTTGTTTTTTTGCTGCAGGTTCAACCGTAGTTGTCGAATGATTGTCGTAGATAGCGCATGGTGCATTGCAAACATGAGGTTATAAGTTAAGCTGCGAAGCAATTCTAGGTCTTCGTCATCGTAAGTTTTGGCAAGTATCTTTTCTCCGAATCCGGTAAGCCCCAAATACTGGTTATTGATGGACCATTGGATCAAAATCCTTGTTTGATGCGGAAACAAAGATGGATCGGCAAGATCTTCGTATGTCATCAGGCGGGCTTCCATGGGCGGGGGCCTATTTTGTGGAAGACTTTCTGGAAAATATAATTGAATAATCTTTGGTATATTTTCTTCAATCGTTTTAATATCGCCCGGTTCAAGTCCTCGACTGGTAACATGATTGTTATGCGCTTCTTTATCGATCCAACATACAAACCCGCTGGTAATTCCAAGGGTGCCGATCGCTGTTAGCAGGTAAATATCTATGATTTTTCCCTGATCTTCATGGGCAATAAGCTCACGTCTTGTATCCCAGAGGGCTTTAAAGTGAAAACTTCGCCGATCTATTGCATGTTGGGTAGGCATTTTGCGCTTAATATTATTTTTCGGTTCTGCCTTTCTCATGGTGTCATTAAGATTAATTTCTTAATCTCGAGAAAGAACTCGTCCATGTTTTCGAGGGTTCCTAAATGAGCATATGCGACATTACTACCGCCGGTAACCAGCATGGTAAATGGTGTTCGGGGTTCGCCCAGCAATTTATGAATTTCAAATTTAGAATCCGTAACGATGGGATACGGTGTGCGGAACTGCTTTTTTAAGTAGGCAACTTCAGCAGGCGTGGCGCCGATAGCAATCGCCAGAATCTTTATTTTATCAGATATCTTTGCATCTTTTATTATCCGGTAGAATAACTTTTTATTGCGGGGCAATTGAACATGACACCGGGGGCAATAAACACCGACAAGCTCTAACATTAGAACCTTGCATTTGACTTGATCTATTGAAAAGACTTCAACATTTTCGATTCCAAGATACGCTCTTTCTTTTTCCAATGACGGTGTTATTAACTTAAAAGCTGGTAGCGAGGAACCAACCACAGGAAGTGTTTCGGAGAGGACAGTATCAGAATACAGGCTAAGGACCAGAACACTCATACTCAAAGTAAGAATTGGCCATATGATTGTTTTTTTTAACATGATTTCTCCGGGTCCTCTTTGATTATATCATCGTTGCTCAATCTGTTTTATGGCATCTTCTTCGTTATCAAAGATACTGGCGAATTGAGTAATCCCCACCATCTCAAAAATCTTTTTAAAGTTGTCTGAAAGTCCGGTAATCGCTACAACTTGATTCCTTTTTCGGCTCTCTGTAAGGAGCTGAATCAAGACAGCGATACCGGCACCATTTACGGAAGAATTTTCATCAAAATGCAGCAATAGTTTCTCCGCACCCCGCGCAAAAGCTTCTTCGTAGCTATCAATCAGGATCTGTTCGGAAAGTGAGGTCACATTTCCTCTGATATCCATGATGGTGACTTCGTTCACTTGCCGCAAAGAGGTTTGATTCGCCTGAGTTGTGGCCAATTTGAGCCGCTCTTTGGCTCGCCGCAATGCCGAATCAAGGGCCTCCTTCTGAATCGGTTTATTGATAAAATCGGTGGCGTTAAGACTCAAAGCCCGGATAGCAAGATCCATATCGCCATGCCCGGTGATAACGATCACTTCCGTCTCAGGATCGATCTCTTTGATATTCTGCAAAACTTCAAATCCGTCGATTCCCGGCATCTTAATATCGGTAAGCACAATGGGCGGTCTTTCTTTTCTGAAAACTTCAAGGCCTGTTGCTCCGCTTTCGGCGGTCAGCACGATATAACCATATGCGCCTAATAAAAGACGAAACATGGCCAGGGTCGGTTGTTCGTCATCGATAACCAAGATTTTTTCCATGAACTAATTCTCACTGTTTTAGGATGAAGCATAGGGGAAAGTAATCTTGAAGGTGGTGCCCGCCCCTTCTTGGCTATGAACGTCTATTTCACCGCCATAGTCTCTAACAATCCCGTAAATAATGGAAAGCCCGAGTCCCATCCCTTTCCCCACTTCTTTGGTGGTAAAAAACGGTTCAAAAATCTTATCCCTTACAGGTTCCGGGATGCCAATCCCGGTGTCTGAAACCGCAACCGCTACCCGATTATCTTCCTGAAAAGAACGCAGTGTGATGACACGAGCGTCCTTCCCGTCGCCGACCTCTTGCTTCTGATTTATGGCATCACGGGCATTGACCACCATGTTAAAAATAACCTGTTCCAAACGATTGTTGTGCGCCAAAATGGGCGGAAGGGTTTCATCAATATCAAGCACTACCTCAATACTCTGAAGACTGAGCTGATGACTTATGATATCAAGAACACCTTTAATAGGTCTGTTGATGTCCAGATTTTCTTTAGTAAAATCAGCCTTTCGGCCGAATTCTCTGAGGCGGTTTATGGTCTCTGCCGCCCTGTCAACCTGGTCATTCACCTCATGGACTACCTGCAGCAGACTCTGCTCGGGGATCTTTTTTCCTTCTTCGATCATCATTTTCAGAAATTCGCTCCCCATTTTGATGGCATTCAACGGCTGGTTCAGCTCATGGGCGATTCCGGCAGACATTTCACCTAAAGCTGTCATTTTGCCGGCCTGGATTAATTGGGTATCTTTCTCTATCATTTCCGTAATATCTGTTGTCGCAATAATCATGGCGTCCTTGTCCTGATATTTTGTTGGACAGGCGTAAACATTAACATAAAAAGGCTTGCTGCCCTTTTTGAAATGTTGAACTTTTGAGCTTAACAAGGCCGCCTTTTGCCAACCGCCATTTTCAAAATGTGATGTGTGTGCTTCTTTATGTCCAAATGGACCCAGGTCCATAAAGGATTTGCCGACAAATTCTGCTTTTGAGTAACCATAGGTCTCCTCAGCACTGGGGTTGGCAGCGAGAATCTCAAACGTTTCATGATCGAGCACAAAGATCGGGTTGGGTCCGCTGTCAAATAGCGAGCGGTATTTTTCTTCGGATTCTTTCAGCTTAATCTGGGAAACCTTTAGTCTGTTCGTCATATGGATGAACGAGTCAGCCAGTTGGCCGACCTCATCTCTGCCTCGTTTCTGATAAACATTACAACCATAACAGTATTTAAGCTTTTCGGGGAACTTACCTTGAGGGTTTTCGGGACATTGCGTTTCATCCACATACCAGCATGGAAATTCTGTGCTTTTGTAGGCCGGGCAATCCTCTTTTTGGCAATTTTGTATTTGCCAGCATTTAATTTCACTTCCAAGGTTTGGCTTGATGTCTAAATTCCCGCGGCTGATTTCATCCGCCACCTTGGTAAGTTCCGAAATCGGCCGGGTAATGTACTGCGACAGCCAGTGGCTGATCAGAAAAAAGATTCCAATAATAGCAAATATGATGCCCAAGTAGGTAATCCGCCACGTGCCGATAAGATTGTCAATATGTTTTTTGTTCAAGCCGACATGAACAGTCCCGATACGATAGATACCTTCCATGATAGGGACTGCGACGTCATATGCCGAGTCATCTTTTATATGCAGCAACTTGATGCTATGGGGCTGCTCAGGTGGAGTTGTATTGGCCATTCGCAGCTTATCCGGAAAGGCATCGATAAAGGTGTGTGCCAGGATATTGTTTTCAACATCAAGAATGAATATATAGGAGACAAACTGCTTGGGCTCTTCCAACTGGGCGGCATCAAGAACCAAGCCGATAAGACTGGGGTTGTCTTTGGTGAGGATATAACCCCTGCCGCGGTCGGCGATGCTTTGAGCAATGGCGATCCCCCTTAGTTTCAGTTCATCTGTCATGTTTGGAATGAGAACCAGCCTGGTATCCAAAGCGCTCAGCACACTGAAGAGCAATATAACCGCAAGCGTGGAAAAGAATATTTTGTTTTTGAGACTTATATTACTAAACTTTTTCATAGGAACACTTTGATAAAAATATCCCCCAAAGACCCGTCCCCTGGGGGAGGTTCACTTTATTGAGCAGACCGGCTTTTTCTTTCCGCTTCCTCCCACTTGGTGATAAGCACAAGTTTGCCGTTTTTAATTTGAGTAAAGTACACCTGATCCAGTCCTTGGCGTTTTGTATGGTTAAAACTTATCTTTGCTCCGATACCCACAAAATATCTTTCAAGGCTCTCTATGGCGTCGATGAACCCTTCCCTGGTTATCTCTCTACCGGCACGCCTGAGGCCCTCGATTAAAATCTTGGCGTTAATAAAGCCTTCAAATCCTACAAAGTTCGGTGTATCTTCCGGATGGTATCGGGTAAGCAGGCGGGCATAATCTTTAGCTGCAGGCAACAACACCCGCTCTTCAGGAGGAGGTACGACCTGAGTCACGATAACCCCTTCGCCGTCCGGTCCCAATTTTCTGGCCAATTCATCAGCTCCAACAAAAGAGACGTTGTGGAAAACGGGGTGAAAACCATTGGCTTTGGCTAACTTGATGAACTTGGCGCAGGGATCATAAGTGCCGATCATCACCACCGCTTCAGCGCCGGATGCCATAATTTTGTTTAAAGCCTTTTCCACATCCATGGTGCCGCGAATGAAACTACCTTTGGCTACCGGGATCAGACCATAGTTTTTCAGGGCAAGCTTAGCCCCCGTGAGGCCATCTACACCGTAGGCATCGTCCTGATAAAACACCCCTATCTTCTTGAGGCCCAAATT
>JAQBHK010000533.1:0-3398 GCA_032127815.1 Desulfobacterales bacterium | reverse complement strand
CTATTTTTTTTTACGGACAGCCACGAGTAAAGAATTCCGGCCCAGAGGCCTTGGTTTCACCCCATAGGGGTGCACCTATCTCAAATGTAGTAAATTAAATTCCAAATAACAAATATCAAACAAATCACAATGACCGAAAGGGGAAATCCCAAATAACAAAATACAAATAAATTCCAATAACCGAAAAAACAAATAACAAACAAAAGAATAAAAAAAGTTTTAGCCCTTGTTTGGAATTTGCCTGCCCGCCGTCTTTTTGGCGGGGTGCTTGTAGTTTGGAGCTTGTTTGTTTTTTGGTGCTTGGAATTTGTGGTTTTAGACACAAAACTCCAAGGCAGAGCCAGATATCTCTAACCTGGCCCAAAAGACCAAGTTTTTCAGGACTAAATTAAAGGAGACGTTATGGAAAGATACGAATTTCTCAGGCAGATCGAATTTGATAATTTAAAATACGACAATCTGGACATTACCCTGCTTCAAAAAAAAGGCATTGCTGATATCGATAAGCTGCCTTTTTCGATCAAAATCCTGGTTGAGAACCTGTTACGAAAGATGGACGGTCATATTGTCAGAGAACAAGATTTGTTGAATATCGCCCGATGGGCGAAGCAATATGACGAACCGGTAGAGATACCGTACCATCCGGCTCGGGTTCTGATGCAGGACTTTACCGGTGTTCCTGCCGTAGTAGATCTTGCTGCCATGCGTGACGCTGTAAAAGAGCTTGGCGGCAATCCTATCAAAATCAATCCCCTTGTACCGGTCGATTTAATCATTGACCATTCCGTGCAGGTTGATTACTTCGGCACTGCGGATGCTTTAAAAAAGAATGTGGCCAGGGAATATGAACGCAATAAGGAAAGGTACGCACTCTTGAAATGGGCCCAGAAGAGTTTTAGCAATTTCAGAGTCGTTCCCCCGAACTCCGGTATCTGTCACCAGGTAAACCTTGAGTATCTGGGACAGGTGGTGATGACTGCAGAAAATAACGGCAGAGCTATTGCGTATCCCGACACTCTGGTCGGCACCGACTCACACACAACCATGATAGACGGTATTGGAATAATGGGGTGGGGAGTCGGCGGGATTGAAGCTGAAGCCGTCATGCTGGGACAGCCGTATTATATGTCGATTCCTGAAGTTATCGGCGTAAAGATGGTCGGAGAACTGCAGGCAGGAATTACAGCCACCGACCTTGTGCTGGTAGTGACCGAACTTTTAAGGAAACGCAATGTAGTGGAAAAATTCGTTGAATATTTCGGACCCGGGATGCAGAACCTGACAATTCCGGACCGAGCAACCATTGCCAATATGACCCCTGAATACGGAGCGACACTTGGTTTTTTCCCGGTTGATGCCAAAACCGTTGATTATCTTAAACTGACCAATCGGGAAAATCAGGCCAATCTTGTAGAAGCCTATACCAAAGCGCTTGGTCTTTTTTATACCGGTCACCAGGAACAGCAATATACTGAAGTGCTCGAGATTGATCTTTCCAGCGTTGCACCTGCGGTTGCCGGCCCGGCCCGGCCCCAAGACCGAATCGAGCTGCAGGATTTAAAGGGAAAGTTTGCCGCTGTAATGGGATGTGAATATGATCGAGATGCGGAGATGGCTGACATCTCAACATTTCAGGACGAATCGGGCTACATGACAACCAGGACAACGGCCTGCAAGCCGATAGACTCGAGTCATTACCAGGTAAACCTCGATGGTCAGGAGGCTTCAATCGGCCACGGCAGCATAGTTATCGCCGCCATTACCTCCTGCACCAATACTTCCAACCCTTACGTTCTGATAGGCGCGGGCCTTTTAGCAAAAAAAGCCGCATCAAAGGGGCTGAAAGTTCCATCGTTTGTGAAGACCTCTTTAGCACCGGGGTCCAAAGTTGTTATCAGATATCTTAAAGACGCCGGCCTGATGCCCTATTATGAGACCCTCGGTTTTCACCTGGCAGCTTTCGGGTGTACGACCTGTATCGGAAACAGCGGTCCTCTGCATCCTGAAATAGAAAAAACCATCGCTGAAAATGATCTGACCGTTGCTGCGGTTCTTTCCGGAAACCGCAATTTTGAGGCCAGAATCCATCAGAGCATCAAAGCAAATTTTTTGGCATCGCCCATGCTGGTGGTAGCATTTGCCCTTGCCGGTAGAATCGATATTGATTTAACCGTAGAGCCGCTTGGATTCGATTCCGTCGGCGAGCCGGTCTGTTTAAAGGATATCTGGCCAACCAATCAAGAAATCGAACAATTGGTTCAAAACCATGTAAAAAAGGAATTTTATGAACAAGAATATGCCAGAATTTTTGACGGCGACGAGTTTTGGCAGGCACTGGATGTTACGGAAAGTACAACTTTCAAATGGGATAAAGACTCCGATTATATTAAAAGACCGCCCTATTTTGAAAATTTCAGTACAGAGTTACACAAACCTTTGGATGTAAATAATGCCGGCGTACTCGCTATGCTGGGCGATTCGGTCACCACGGATCATATTTCTCCTGCAGGCGCCATACCGCCGGATTATCCTGCCGGACAATACCTGATTGCACGCAACGTGCCGCCGCCGGAGTTTAATTCTTATGGATCCCGCCGGGGCAATCACGAGGTAATGATGCGGGGAACTTTCGGAAATATCCGCGTTAAAAACAAACTGGTTGCACCGAAAGAAGGCAGTTTTACCATCAAATTTCCTGACAAAAAAGAAATGTTTATCTATGATGCCGCCGTGGAATATGCCGGCGAATCCCGGCCGCTGATTGTATTGGGCGGCAAGGAGTACGGGACCGGATCTTCCCGGGACTGGGCTGCCAAAGGAACTTTATTGCTGGGAGTCAAGGCGGTGATTGCCGAGTCTTTTGAACGCATCCACCGCAGCAATCTGGTCGGCATGGGAGTGCTGCCGCTGGTCTTTAAAGCCGGTGAAAATATGGAAAGCCTCGGATTAACTGGCTTTGAAAACTATTATATCAATAGCACCGAAAATATGCAGCCCAGAAAAGTATTGCAGATCAAAGCCGTCAAAGAAAACGGCAAAACCATTAATTTTGAAGCGGTTTCACGGCTGGACACGGATATTGATGTCGATTATTTTGAAAATGGCGGCATCCTGCAATATGTCCTGCGGAAGATTCTATCCTAATTGATTTGAAGGATCTGGTAGTCTTTATTCTAAACAGAATTATGGTTCAAGACAAAGCCGTTTGTCGTACATCTTGCCGATACCGTATTCATCACGCCGCATAAACTTTTCCCTGGCAGGACCGATGATCTGCATCTCCGACTGCTTTTTTTGAACATCAAGAGCGATCCTCATCTCCTTGGTGCATCCGGTACTGAAAGTGGCGTCCTTGCCAACCAACTCCGGCGGGACTTTTTTATTCATGATCTGAAATG
>JAQBHK010000532.1:0-12634 GCA_032127815.1 Desulfobacterales bacterium | reverse complement strand
CAGCAGTTATACCGGATGCAGTATAATTTTATTAACAATTTTACCCACGAACTGAAAACTCCCGTTACATCTTTGAAGTTGTATCTGGAAACATTTATAAAACACGAACTAAACCGTCGCGATCAAACCAAGTACTTAGGTTATATGGTTCAAGATGTGGAGCGGCTTTCAGAGAATATCAACCGTATTCTGAATCTAGCCAAGATCGAGAGCCAAAGCTATGGCGGTGAATTTGTTGAGTCGAATCTTGTTTCAGCCGTCGAGCAGTTTTTAAAAAACAACAGCCGGTTATTTGAAAATTGCGAAATCAACATTCACAATCCAAGCGGCTTCAGCTTTCCCTATCGTATCAATGAACCTTTATTTAACATGCTTTTAATGAATTTGCTGATCAACGCCGTTAAATATAATGAATCCGAAAAGCCCAAAATTGATATTACCTTTGAGTTGCTAAAGTACAAACTGCATATTCGATTTGCGGACAATGGTATTGGAATTGAAAAGAGAGAAATCAAAAAGATTTTCAAAAAATTTTATCAGACGGGTCGGGCGGATAATATGACCGCCCAAGGCAGCGGACTCGGACTGCATATGGTGCGGAGTGTCGCCCGGCTGCACAGTGGAAAAGTAGTGGCCCAAAGCCAAGGAAAGGGGGAAGGATCAGAATTTGTATTGACATTTCCTTACAAGACCTGGGCGTGGATCGGTTTGTAGAAAAGGGTGCTTATGAAACATTCGACAAAAAAACGTATTCTGATTGTTGAAGATGAAAGAAATATCGCCGAGGGCCTCGCATTGAACTTGTCGCTTCAGGGATATGATGTAACGATTGCGATGGATGGGGTTTCGGGTCTTCAAAAATGGAAAGAATGGCAGCCTGACCTGGTTGTACTCGATATCATGTTGCCCGGGATTGACGGGTTTTCCGTGCTCCAAAGTATCCGTCTTGAGGATGATCGAATTCCGATTCTGATTCTTTCGGCCAAAAGCGATACAGAAGACAAAATAAAAGGCCTGTCTTGCGGTGTGGACGATTATCTTACAAAACCATTCGACCTGGACGAATTTTTACTGCGGGTCGAACGCCTTTTGACCCGCGCATCATGGGCGCGTGAAGAGGGTTATCTCAGTAAAGCCGTACTCTCTTCTCAACCCCGGACTTACGATTTCGGCGACAACCGGATCGATTTTGAGACTTCCACCGCCTATTGCAAGTGCGGAGAGATACGCCTCACAGACCAGGAAGTCAAGCTGTTGAGGCTGTTTATCGCCAGGCGAGGAAAGCCGCTTGCGCGCAACGAAATACTGCAAATAGGCTGGGGATACACCGGGGAGATGACGACCCGTACCGTGGACAATTTTATAGTGCGGTTCAGGAAATATTTTGAGGAGAATCCCAAAAAGCCGATATTTTTTAAAAGTATCAGGTCAAGAGGGTATCTGTTCGATCATCCATTTTGCTAAATTGTTTAACCGGGGTCAGCAATCCAGATCAAAGCTCTGCGTACTCTGTGAGCTCTGCGAGAGATATAAAAGACCCCTTTAGGGGTGGTAATTAATTTCCAGCCAGCAATTAAGAGGTATTACAAAAGGAATGTTTTGATGAATTTTAAGCTAAGTGGTGTAAAACAGGGCCTTGCGGTTGACATCGACGCTGTTGCAGCTCTGATCGTCAATACACAGAAGAAAAATGGAGAAATACCCTGGTGCCGGGGTGAGAAAACGGATCCCTGGGATCATGTCGAGGCCGCCATGGGCCTTAGTGTCGGCGGATATATCAAAGAGGCCAGGCGGGCTTTTGAATGGATGGCTCGCATGCAGCTTGCCGATGGAAGCTGGTATGCCTCTTACAGAGATAGTATTCCGGAAGACAGAACTCGGGACACAAACATGTCATCATACATTGCGGTTGGTGTTTTGCACCACTTTCTAGTAACCGGTGATATAACTTTCCTTAAAAAGCTCTGGCCGACCGTTAAAGCGGCTATAAACTTTGCCCTCAGCCTCCAGGCGCCCGGCGGTGAAATTTACTGGGCCGTCAGCCCCAAGGGTAAAACAGATCCCATGGCGCTTTTAACCGGATCATGTTCCGTTTATATGAGTCTAAAATGCGCTCTGGCCATTGCCCGACAGTTAGGCCGCCGGATGCCTGCCTGGCGTAAAGGGCTGATGAGACTGAGAGATGCCGTCCGGCATAGGCCTTATAATTTTAACATGACCAAATCTCGTTATTCCATGGACTGGTTCTATCCGATACTTGCGGGAGTGCTGAGCGGAGAAACGGCGCAGAAGAGGGTCGAAAAATTTTGGAACAAATTTGTGATCGACGGCCAGGGGGTTCGATGCGTCTCTGACCGGCCCTGGGTCACCGTTGCCGAAACCTGCGAGCTTTCGATAGCTCTGGCCGCCATGGGTAACCCGAATCTTGCAGAGACGGTCTTTGGCTGGGTTCAAAATAAAACCAATAATGATGGATCATACTGGTGCGGTTTTACCTGCCCGGACATGACCATCTGGCCTGAAGATAAAAGTACCTGGACCAATGCCGTTGTTTTGATTGCAACCGATGCTATCTGCGATCTTACACCGGCCGGCCGGCTCTTCAACCACAGTTTTTGGGATACACAACTTGCGTAAAGACCATCGCCCTTACTTTATTAAAAAAGCATATCTGGAGTTTCAGAGGTTCTATGTCAGACGCTTCTTACGGCCCCAGCTCGAAGTGCTTGGCAAAGGCTGTGTCTTTATCAAGCCCTGGCATGTGGAAATCTTTGGTGCGCCGGTTGAGCTGGGCAACTATGCCGTTGTGATCGCTACCGGCGACAACAAAGTAAGGCTCTCTGTCTGGCCTAAGCGACAAAACGAAGGACGCATACAAATCGGCGATTTTAGCCTGATCTGTCCCGGCGTTAGAATCAGCTCGGCTTCTGAAACCGTTATCGGCGACAGCTGCATGATCGCAAGCAAGGTATATATAACCGATTCCGACTGGCATGGCGTGTACAACCGAATTTCTTTTGGCAAGACGGCCCCTATTAAGATAAACGATAATGTGTGGATCGGAGATAGTGCCATCATCTGCAAGGGGGTGACCATCGGTGAGAACAGCATTATCGGCGCCGGCGCCGTTGTTGTCAATTCGATTCCTGCATACACCGTCGCGGCCGGCAATCCCGCCAGGGTAGTCAAAACTCTCGATCCCAATAAACCATTTACCTCACGAGCCCGCTGGTATTCAGATCCTGTCCGGCTTATTAAAGAATTCGATCAGTGGGACAGGGAGATATTGCGTGACAATACTATCGCGGGCTGGCTGCGATCTGTACTGGCGCCGACCAAAGAAGATTAGTTTCCATCCATAAATGGTTTTCTGCTCCTGCCAGCATGCGCAGGGAAATTCCGGGCGAGTGATTTTGTCATTCTCGCCAAAAAAGTGACACACACACACTATACCATGAACTGCCCCTAACCGTCCCCCATACTGCTCATTTCCGTTTTAATTGAATACAACCCGCTATAAACAAAAGACAATTTAGGTGCCAAATCAGCGCGACTCTTATGGCATACTGCTCAAATATTTTTTATTCTAAAAACAATTAACATATCAAAAAGATATCCCCAGTCGTTTATTTTCTAGTCGATTACATGATCGGATTGGCACCTTTTTTGCTTTTCTATTTATTAGCTCTCGGGAGAAAAAATTCTACGCCAACCAACTTTGCAGAAAGTGAGGAATGTAAAATGGGAATCTTTACTAAATTCGACAAATCATCGAGCAATTCCTCCAACACGACTATCATTGCCGCCGGCACCAGATTAAAAGGAGAGCTTCAAGTTGAGTTTAAGATGCATGTAGATGGTCACTTTTTAGGGCCTATTGATTCTAAAAGCGTCATCACCGTGGGAAAAAACGGGTATATTGAGGGTGATGTGGTCGCGGAAAAACTCATTATTGCGGGAGGTTTTTCAGGTTTTGCCGACTGCGGTGAGATCCAGATATTAGCCGGCGGAAGAGTGGCCGGCCAAATCACTTGTAAAATATTAGTGATTGAAAGGGGCGGGGTCTTTAATGGAAGAAACAAACTCAAAAAATCCTATATAGAAATCAGCGACCGCTCCCAAGACGCAATTCCCGAAGTGGCACTCAATAACACACCTGCCAATGCAACCTGTTTTTCGGAAGCCTCAAAGATGGCCAAAAGCGGGTAACGGCAAAGAGTTCTGATCAATGGAAGATTTCGCCATGCGGGGAAGGATCAGGTTTTTCAGGCCTTAATAAAAGTGTATTGCCTGGCAAGCTCCCTGTAATGGGTTGCTTCATCTTGGCGCCCCCGCTTGCGGCAGCCGGCCGCATAAATCGCGCATTTTTCATTTAGTGCGGTCACGCCTGCATTGTACTGCACCGGTGACAGCAGATTGCTGTCGATGATGTTTTTAAGGGACTGTATCCGAAATTTGTCGAGTCCCGGCAAGCGGGAAAGCTGATCAGCATGCCCGCCACGTTTGATAATCAAAGGTGTATCGATCAGGTGTATCGGATACCTGCAGCTTATCCTGAGCCACAGATCATAGTCTTCGCAGGCCGGAAGGCTTTCGTCAAACAGGCCCACCGTTTCAAAAAGAGAGCGCTTAACCATTACGGCCGACGGGCTGACCAGACACAGTTCCAGGGAGGGTTCGAATATCATTCCTGAAACTTTTTTGTGTCGCTTTTTGGGATTGACTCTGACACTGTTTCTGATCCATATCTCTTCGGTCTGGCAAATAAGTGCCTCCGGGTTTGCATGGAAAAACTCTATTTGCTTTGACAGTTTTTGCGGCATCCAGAGATCATCCGAATCCAAAAAAGCGATGGTTGTCCTGATGCCGCCTTAATTCCGGCATTGCGGGCACCGCTGACTCCCAGATTGTTCCGGCGGATGACGGTGACATCGGCCTGGTATGTCTTTAGAATTTTGGGCGTGGAGTCGGTCGATCCGTCATCGACAACAATGAGTTCAAAATCCCGGTAATCCTGTGCCAGGACTGAATCGACGGCCTCTTTGAGCATGGCCCCCCGGTTGTAAGTCGGGATGATGACGCTTACCTGCGGGTTTTTCCTGTTTCCCATATCTTAATCTTAAATACGTAAATGAATTTATCACGAAAGCACGAAAGTACGAAAACACGAAAGTTGAACACTAATCGAGCGAAACGCTCGATGTCCGTTGTTCATAGCTAATTTAGAGGAATTAAAGTCTTGATTTATAAATCTTCAGCCAAAGCGTTATCATAATGCCGGATAAATCGAGTTAGATTTACAACTGACAACAAACAACCGACACATTGAGTTTTAACTCAATTGAGGTGGAACATTCCATGGTTAAAGAAAAAATCGCGAAGCGCTTAACCCTGAACGGGGAACTCTGAACCTGTGAACGCCTCATAAACCCACTCCATGGATTGCGGCACCGCAATGAGTGCACAGGCCGTCTTTGATCAAGTTTTCCTGTACGTGAAACCCCCGGCGATCAACAAGGACGTTTTTGCATTGATAGCAGAAAGTATTTTCCCCGCCTTGGCCCGGCACATTTCCGAGATAAACATATTTCAACCCGGCCCTAATACCGATCTCCCTGGCAGCAAGCAGGGTCGCAACCGGCGTGTGAGAACGGTCAGTCAGTTTGTAGGTGGGATGAAACCGGCTGATATGCCAAGGTGTTTCGCTGCCCAGATTATCCGCCAGAAAAGCTGCCAAGTCTTCAAGCTCCTTTTTATCGTCGTTAAGCCCCGGAATCAGCAAAGTGGTGACTTCTACAAAAATTCCTAACGATTTCATAAGTATCAAAGATTCTTTGACATGCTTGAGCCTGGCATTGCAATACGTTTTGTAGAAATCTTCGTTAAAGGCTTTAAGATCGACATTGGCCGCATCCAGGTAAGGGTTTATCATGTGCAGGGCTTCAGCGGTCATGTATCCGTTTGTAACGAAAACATTTTTGATTCCTTTGGAGCTGGCCAGTTTTGCGGTTTCAAAGGCAAACTCAAAGTATACGGTGGGCTCGGTATAGGTATAGGAAATGCTTTGGCAGCCGGTCTGGGCGGTTTGATCTACAACTTCTGCCGGTGCATAGTAGTTGCCCATTATCAGCCCTTTTTGTTCGAAGGGCATTTGGGCGATATCCGCATTCTGGCAAAACCGGCACCTGAAGTTGCATCCCACGGTGGCGATGGAGTAGGAAAGACTCCCCGGATAAAAATGGTATAAGGGCTTTTTTTCAATCGGATCTACGGCCTGAGAGATGAGCCTGCCGTAGACCAGCGTTTTCAAGGTTCCTTCCTGATTTTCGCGAACGTTGCATAGTCCACGCCGGCCGGCTTTGATGACACAGCGATGGCTGCAAAGATTACATTTTACCTGCTGATTTTCCGCAGATTCATATAGGTAAGCTTCCAATAACCGGACTCCTCATGGAAAAAGACAGTAACAAATCATAGAGCCCATCGTAAGCGTTCACAGGTTCAGAGTTCACCGTTCAGGGTTACCTTTCGTCGGCGTTCACAGGTTCAGAGTTCAGAAGTACAGGGTTGCTTTTTTTGTTAACATTTACAAAATAACGGTTCAAATTTCTGAACCTTTAAACCCTGAACCTTTGAACGGTTACAACCCATCTTCTTAACCTGCCATAGCGCCGGTCGATGGTTTGGCCTGGACGGGAAGTGCCAGGGGTCTGGTTCTAAAGCGGGGAACGAGGGTTACCGCCATGCCGGCAAAAGCCCCGAACGGAAATCTTTGCGCCAGATTCGATCGCTCTATGTACAGGGCTATCCTGCTGGATGCTGAGGACAACTGGCATACGGTTCTCCAGGTAATAGGCGGGTCTCCCAAAATGGACCTAACATTTTTTTTTAATTCCCAGATACTGAAAAAACTGGCATGGTTATATATGGATTTAAAAAATACTCCTTTAACCCGTCGCTGGATCCCTTTAATCGCATAGCGGTTCAGGACACCTAAAAATATTTTGTCTTTGGCAACTCGGCAAGCTTCTTCCAGGGCCTGGCGATGATCATCGACAAATTCCAGCGTGGTAACAAGGCAGGCATAGTTGAAGGAATTATCATCGAAGGGAAGATCTTCGGCAAACCCGCGATGAAAATCAACACGATCGCCAAATCTGTTTTTTGCGATATCAAGCATATATGGAGACGGTTCGATTCCTGTGGCCTGAAGACCCATCTCTAAGAGCGGCAGCAGGCTCGCACCGGTGCCGCAACCGATATCGAGTACCGTCTCTCTCTTCATCGGCTTGAGAATATCAATCATCAGCCGGTTCTCGAGATCAGCGACAAGTCTGTTTTGCGGTTTGTTAAACCATTGCTCGTAAGCCTTGGCGTCACTAAAATCAAATACATATCCCATGCATGGTAACTTAAAGAAAAAATACGGTTTTATCAAGGAGAAAACGCAATATGCCCGATTTAAGCGTATCAATTCGATTGACAGCCGGATTTTGATTTTCATCGAAGACCGGTTTCAGAGTGGGAAGTTGGGGGTGCGCATTTGGGGCGTTTATGCATATATGCGCGGTTATTGGGGTGCTTTGGTTTTTCTTTTTCATGAACCTGCCTAAACTGTTCTTGAACTGCAACAGCGAGCGCATTCCCCGCAGCTTGCGGCGGGGTTAGCGAGCGAATCAAAAAATGGCAGAATTCCTTACAGCCGCTGCGAAGCACCGCCGCAAGGCAGAACATTTCCTGCAAGAAGCTTGATGGAGCGTAGCGGAAATCCCGCTCAGCGGGGCGGCAGGGTTCTTCAATTAGTTCAGGATGTAGTTTGCAGGATTAACCGGAATACCGTTCATGTAGACTTCATAATGGACATGCGGCCCGGTACTGCGGCCTGTAACACCAATGTTGGCAAGAGTATCTTCCCGCCTTACGGTTTGACCGAGTTTAACCAATATTTTTCTTAGATGCCCGTATCGAGTCATGGCTCCATGGCCGTGATCAATTGTAACAACTTTGCCTAAGGCCCCCTTGGCGCCTATAAAGCTTACAGTGCCGTCAGCAGTGGCGTTGACAGGTGTATCCAGGCGGGCAGCAATGTCCAGCCCTTTATGAAATTCGCGCAGACCGGTGAAGGGCGATTTGCGGTAGCCGAATCCGGAGGTGGTCCATCCGTTGGTAGGACGAATTGCCGGTGTAGAAGATAAAAGATTGCGCTGGTCTTTCAGAAAATTGAAAAGAGATTCAAGCCCTTTTTGCTGACTGCTATAAGCCAGGTCGAGCTGCCGGGTCTGCTCATGCATTTCGCGTATCAAGCTGTTATGCTTTTCAGTCAGCGGAACTTGAGTATCAAGATCGTCGGGAAATGAACCTCCGACACCGAAAAAACTGGTCTGGTCAGCCGTTTTTTCAATATTGGCAATAATGCGTATCTTTTTTTCAAAATCGTTCAAGGCGACCAGCCTGGATTTTAAGACAGTGATCTCATTTGCAAACTTTTGAATCTGGCTGCGCTGATGGGTGATCTCCTCCGATTGGTGGGAAACGTTGGTCTGCAACTCCCGGTAGTCGGAACCAGTCTTCTTAAGGTTGTCGTAATCGTAAATTGCATACGCCAGCAAAGCCAGGCCGGCCGGAAGCATCACTCCTGCAAAACGGAGCAGTGCCCTTGACACATTTACTTGTTTTGTGGAACCGGTTTGGCTTAACATTACAAAGGAAATTTTCTCGCTCATTATAATCACACCTTTAACAATTCAAATAGAACCGAAAATATTTGTAACGCATAGAAAACTACGAAATCTGTTTAATACAAAAACAATGCAAGAAGTATGCAAAAGTTGAATTTCAATCCATAAAAGTTATTAATAAAATAGAATTCAATCAGTTAGCTTCGATATCCGCATCGCTGAACCACCAAGCACTGTGACATTAATTTGTCAATAATGCTGAATTTTATTCCGCTTTTAGCGAGTTTTTGCTTTGAATATTGTAAAGTATGACATTCTTTTGGAAGAATGGCGGGCAGCAAAGCATCGAAAACCATGATCGATCCGATCACAAAATATTGATATGTACCGAATTGCAGTTATGAAGTACCGAGGCATAGTTGACTTCGGCTATTTTTTAACTCATCCTTAACAGCTACTCCAATTTTTTCTATAGTATACGGCTTTTTGATATATTGGCCTGTTCCTAATTCTTGAGCAGCCTTTACATCATCAGTTTTAGAGAAACCGCTAGCTATGATGGCTTTTTGGTTTGGATGTAATTTAATTATTCTCTCGTATGTCTCACGCCCATTTATGCCGGGTTCCATTATCATATCCAGCACTATCAAATCTGCTGAATTGTTTTTCATATACTCGACCGCTTCTTCACCGCTTGCAACTGCAGTGACTAAATAGCCTAATTTTGTTAACATTTCAGATGCTATTGTTTTTTGATCCTTTACATCATCAACTATTAAAATTGACTCCCCCTTTCCCATAAGTTCTTCTATGGATAAGCGGGCTTTTTTCGCGATTATTTCTTTTCTGGTTGCAGGAAAATATAGTGTAAATATAGAGCCTTTTTTTTCTTTACTTTGAACATCAACATATCCGTTGTGATCTTTTATGGTTCCCCAAACCACAGCCATGCCTAATCCTGTCCCGCTTCTTCCCATCATTTTTTTCGTATAGAAAGGCTCAAACACCCTTTCAACATCATTTGGCGACATCCCAATGCCGGTATCGGAAACTGTAAGAATAACATATTCACCTTTCCTTACACAATTATGGCCATTTATCGGTTTGGCGATATATCGATTTTCCGTTGAGATAAAGATCGTTCCTCCATTGGGCATAGCTTCGGCTGCATTTGAGACTAAGTTCATAACTGTTTCAGATAGATGAATAGGAGACCCGGCAATATTTAATAAATTATGTTCCAGGCTGGTCTCCACTTCAACCTCAGGATTAAATGAACACAACCTTTCATGTTCATGGCTTTTCATATATTCAAAAATTACCTCATTTAAATTTACAATTTGACAAGCAGCAACTCCTCTTCTTGCCAGGGTCAGCAGATCATTAACAATGGCGGCAGCTTTTTCGCCTGACTTTTGTACGATTAAGAGAGGCTTTCGCAAAGGATGGTCTTCAGCAAGGTCCATTAGTATTAACTCAGGATAGCTTACAAGGCCTGATAAAACATTATTAAGGTCATGAGCTACCCCTCCTGCGAGATTTCCGATAGCCTCCATTTTCTGCGCGTGTCGGAGCTTGGCTTCTATCTGTTTGCGCTTACTGATGTCATTCAAGATTACAATGAAGGATTTGGGCTCCTCATCATTAATCGGCAAAATGTTTAGGGAAACCTGCTTGCCTTTTAATATCACCGGCGATTCCTCAGAGATTTTCAGCGGACCATCGTCAATCAAATCCATCAGTTCTTTTACTCTCATTTGATGAGGATCATCAAACAGTGCCGTGAAATTTGAACCTAACAGTTCTTCCTCTCGCCTACCGGTTAGCACCTGCGTGAAATGGTTGACATAAATTATCTTCTTGCCAAGGTTAAGTTCTAAAATCCCTTCAGAGATATTATTCAATATGGTTTCAGAATGTCTTTTGGAAGACAACAACTCTTTTGTAATCTCGCGTGCATAAACATCTTCAAGCCCTATTATTTTTTGGGCCACGTCATTTGGGGCTTTTTTCTCCAATTGGTCTAAGGCATTCAGAACATGCTCAGATATTTTATTAAAAGGCCCTTTAGCAATATAAGCATTGGCACCTAATTTATTAAAATCTACTTTTTCCTCGGCAGCAATTGCAGAAATAATAATCAAATATACATCCTTCATGTGTGGCATACCACGAACTATCCGGCATAGTTTATCTCCACTTATATTGGGCATTACCATATCAATGAACATGACATCCGGGATGTAGGTTTTCAAAACCTCCAGAGCCGCCAGACCGTCTGGAACCGTTATAACTTGGTGCCCTTTCTTCTCAAGCAGATTGGACATGAACTTGAGCATCACCGGATGATTATCCGCCACCAGTATTTTCTTCATATCATCATCATTTCTTTTTAATATGTCTGCATCACGTTACAAAACCTGCAATGATATCCAGCTTTTCCTTTAATGCCAAAGCGATGGGTGCAGTCCTCTCCAGATCGCCATGGCGGGCTGTAATTTCCATTTCTTTTGCGAGTTCGAAAAATTCCGTCAATCCCATATTCAGGGCGGCGCCTTTAAAAGAATGGGCGATATCAGCTGCTTCCTTAGCATTTGCTTCTTCAACGGCTACCTGAAGCTTTTTAAGGTCAGACATACCGGTTTCAATAAAAAGCTCAACCAGTTCCATATATTCGTCTTCTTGCATGCCTAAGTTTTCTGATAATTCCCTAAAATTCATAACAATTCTCAAATGCTGAAACAAATCGCCTTTTTCAAAGGTGATAATTGTCAAAGAACTTTAATTTGCATGAATCATGCCAAAAGAATGTGGAAATAGGCCTTATGATAATTATAATTAAATTCAAATATTTGATGAAGTTTTTGAAATGGGGGATATTCTATGAAATCATTTCGGGGGTCAAAAATTTGACACACGGAAAGTTATCTAGATTGCCGAACGATGACACATGAAAGTGAAATATGTTCGTGCAGAAAGCGTTTTATTTCTGCAATTTCTGTATGAATGTTCCGTATGACAACAGATTTCGGTGAACCCGACTTCTCCAGGCGATTGCTGACGCCGAACGGCCGTTTGTGGGACCTGGTGCTGACCGGTAAAGAAGTCGATAGCGGGCGGGAAGAAGTGGCCAGGATCAAACAGGTTTTGAATAAGTGGAAGTTGGCAAAAAAATAAAATCGCGGCACGATTTTATTACCATGTACATCGCACCGGATAGCGGAGAATCAACTCATCGGGCGTGAGGATGACCAGCCCGTGGAATTGCGCCTGGCAAATGAGCATGCGGTCGAAAGGGTCACGGTGGTAATCCGGAAGCTTGGGCAGGTGCACAGCGGCATCTTCTTCAAGGGCAAGACTTTCAATGCCGTGGGCTTCGCGCTGGGCCGGGATGTACTGAGCTGGCGGCCGGGGCAGCCGCAGGCGGCCCAGGGAATACTTGATACTGATTTCCCAGGACGAGATGCTGCTCAGAAAGACACGGTTCGACGGGTCGGCGTAAAGGTCTGAGGCTGTTTTTGAAAGGGCCTTGTCACCGGAAATGATCCAAAGAAACGTGCAGGTGTCCAGCAGCAAGTTCAAGAGCGCTTTCCCTCAAAGGCGTCCAGGAGATCCTCGGGCAGAGGATCGAAAAAATCGGGGAGTACCTTGAAATCGCCCTTGGCCAGGCCGACCGGACGGGGCTGCTTGCGCTGTTCCGACAGCGGGCGTATCTCGGCAATGGGCACGTTCCGTTTGCACAGCAGGATCGTCTCGCCCTGTTCCAGCCGTTTCAGGTAACGGGAAAGATGGGTCTTGGCTTCGTGGATATTGAGTCGAATCATGACCAACAGATAAACTATAAACTAAACTAAGTCAAGAAGCTTTTTTAAAAGGCTTGTCAACCACAAATAGACACGGATGCACACGGAGAATATATTGAAAAGTAGGATATAACCAATTCAAATCGCTCTGAA
>JAQBHK010000531.1:0-4692 GCA_032127815.1 Desulfobacterales bacterium | reverse complement strand
CGTCGATTTTGTAAAAGATGGTACCGTTGATACGGTCAACGATTGGCTGCAGATTTTTAACAACGAGAATATTTCTGTTGATTAGCTGAGAGGTACTGACATTGTAAGCGGCCAATGTGTCAAACAGGATGCCCTCGACCTTTGCACTGATGCGGCTCGTTCCGACAGTGACTGTTTTAGCCTGGTGCCTGATGGCATCCACGGGACGGGACAGACAGTTGATCGATTCCCCCAGAGACTCAAGCAGCGTTTCGAGCATATTGAGTGCGGTTCCCTTTTTATTGAAGTCGATTTCAAAATCAGCAACAGGCAGCCTTCCGGCCAGATATTTAAGCAGCAGAGTCAAATCCGAAGACGCTTCAAGCCCCATGGCGGGTGGAAACCTGTTTTCGGCTTTTTTTATTCTGAATTCCTTGTAAAAAGAAGCGATTTTTTCTCGGAATGATTTTTCTAAAATCAGCTCGTACACATCCATGCCCCTGGCGGCATAGTCGTCAATGGTGTTCTGCACATCTTGCCGGAATCCGTAAAGAAACCTTGACCCTCCATGGATGGCCAGAGCAGCATAATATCCCCAGAGATGTCCCACCAGTGTGTTAAGAACCGGTGCAAGATGTTCACTGACAACAGGGACGTGAAATACATCCGCGGCATAGGGAGCAAAGCGGTTTTCTCCTTCGTCGGCGATCACTACCGGTGTGGATTTGTGAGCCTGAAAAATGGCGGTGTCTTTGATGATGTCACCAATGACATTACTCCTTGTTCCGGCAGCGCAGACAATGATCAACGGCTCCGATGAAAGATCAATATGTTTTTTATCTTCAACAAAGTCTGATGAGATTGTTTTGTAGCAAAGCTCACTCAGCTTGATTCTGATTTCATCTGCCGAGGCCTTATTGGGACCGCTGCCCACGGCCGCCCAGTAAGTCTTGGTGACAGCCAGTCGCTGGGCCGAGTCTTCGATACTTCCGCGCATTGCCAGTACTTTTTTCATATGCTCAGGAAGTTGAAGCAGCTGCTTGATTTCCGCATTTATAAAGTCGCTATTTCTGAGGCCAAGCAAGGCGGCAATATTGAGACCCAGCACGGCACCGGCCACGATCTGGGAATAGAATGCTTTTGTAGATGCCACTGACATTTCAATATCCCGTCCGCTAGAGGTATACATGACACCGTCCACCTTGAACGTAATATCCGAGTCTCTGCGGTTAACGATAGCCAGGGTGTGAGCCCCCCGTTCTTTAACCATCTCCACGGTGCGATTTGTATCCGTTGTGGTACCGGACTGGCTGATGGCAATTACCAGAGCATCGGCCATGCTGGTGGCATCATCTTGTTCATTAAGCTTAAACCCACTGAGTTCCGAAGCTTTGAACGCATTGATATTCAAGGGTGAACCATGCAAGTAATAGCTAAAAATATTGGCGCATGCCAGCGCCGCGATTCCGGCAGTCCCCTGCCCGACAAAATAAATTCGTCGAATTTTCATGCTTGCCAGCGCGTTTTGCAAAACGTAAGGGAATGTTTTTTCATCAAGAGTGATGATATATTGGTTCTGCTGGTTTATTTTCCAGCGGTTCAGCAGGGTTTTCTCAACCGAAAGCGGCGATTCCGAGATTTCTTTTAAAAAATAATGTGGATATTCCTGACGATCGATATCTCTTGACGTGATTGCGGTATGCTTGATAGCTTCTTCTCCAAGCTCCAGCGGGGTTTGGTCATAAAACATGGCTTTAATACCGTCTATCCCTCCGGTGGATTCCTGGTCTAAAATAAAAATCTGCCCCTGGGTTTTACCGTTGCGCCCTTCTACTTCCTTTTCTCCGTCCATTTTAATAAAAGAAGAAGTCTCTTCAACAAATCCGTATACTTCGGAAGACGGTATATAATGATCGGCGGCAATACCAACAAAAATGGCTTGACCGCTGCCTTTCTGGGCCAGAAACAGCTTGCCGGGGGCCATGGCGGTATGCATGGATATGGCATGGGAGCCCTCAAAGTCATTGACAGCCAGACGAAAGGCTTCTTCTACTGTGTGACCCATTTGAATATACTTGTCGATCTGAAGCGGAATTATCTTGGTATCGGTGGTTATATCTTCAGGGATATAAACGTTTTGACGTTCAAGTTCTTTTTGTAATTTCTGATGATTATCGATATCTCCGTTCAAACAGACATGCATGATGCCGCTTTTTTCAGTAACGCCCTTAATGGTTTTATTATCGACCGGATGACAGTTGGGTTCAGTGATGGCCCCAACCGAAGCCCAACGGGTATGGGCGGAAACCGTATGATATTGGTGGGAAAAGGTGACCAGTGTCTGCAGAATATCATCTTGTCTGATCTGCTGGCGCAGAAAATTGCTATTATCTCCAAGGCTTCCGATTTCTGCGGCGGTCTTGTATGTCAAGGCCAGGGTAACGAGATTTTGCCCACTTGGATTTGTGGTCTTGTGTAAACTGATATCCCGGTTAACCAGAACATCTTCTGTCGAGCGTTCCTTGAACTGATCAAAAAGCTTTTTCTCTTTTATGGTTTGATTGAATCTTTCATATTCAGCACCATCTATCATAAACATCAGAGAGATACCTGCTGAATCGCGTCCCCTTACCTCAAGACGGTCGATACTGTTCAGCACGGCATTAATCTGTTTGAAGATTTTTAAAGAATAAGGATCAGGCTGTTTTTTTGAATCGAAAAGATTTCTTATTTTTTTAATATTCCCGATGATTTCGTTGGTCAGACACCAGCGTATATCTCTTAAATCGTCAATTCGTCGGGATAGAGTGTCGACCTCGTCAATTTCAAGATGTCCCATTTGGTCGCTGAGAAGTTTTGCTTCAGTATCAATGATTGCGGCCAGACACTCGGAAAATTCGGCAAGTTCGTTTTGGATTTTTTTGCTTATAAATACATTATAAAAATTATCTTCTGATTTTAGAGAGCGGACCGATTGCAGAAGAGATTCAATCAGCGCTTTTCCGCCCAGGTAAGAGTTGTCAAAGCTTAATTCATTTTTTTGGCAACCGGTAAAATTGTGAACCTCGACTTTTACTAATATGGCATTCAAAGACTCCATAGTAACATGATCAGCTTTGCTCCTCATTTTTTTATAGGAAACTATTCCGGTAAGACCGCAGTTGAGAACGTTATTATGATACGGGAAGAAGATTATGCTTCGAGGTGGTACACTTGATCGGTGTTTCCCCAAATAGACCTCAGAGCGCAGACAGTCAAGAGTTTGCGTATGGAGTACTTTTAAGATTCTCCGGATCTTTGCTTGAATTTTTAAGGGTAATCTCATTTGGGATGTTCCTTTGCGCTAAAAATAATATTTGGATGATGAGTTCGATTTTTTGTGAATCTAGCTACATTTGTTGATAAAGCTCCCTGATCCGGTCTCTGGTCATTATTGATTTCCAGCCTTTACCCAGAGCGTTTTCCCACAGCGGTTCAAGTACCAGAGCGACAGCAACCATTTTATCCAGTTGGCCGTTTGTCATATCGGCCGCAAGGTGTCTGGGCAGTATGATATTATGGTTTTTCATCATTTGCCGGAATTCGTGCACGCCTTCGGGATAGTATTCTTCAAGGTAGTCAAAAGCAATGCAGTTGCCGATTCCGTGATGAATTCCCAATACATAGGAAAGACCGTATGAAAGCGCATGGCAGATGCCGACTTGCGAATAGGCGATGCTCATGCCGCCGCAATAGGAGGCCATCATCAATTTGTCGTCACTGTCCGGCACCATGTCCAAATAGACTTCCCGGCAAAGACCCAGCGCCTTTTCACCGTATGACTGGCTGAACGTGTTCAGAAAGGTGCCGTTTAAAGACTCCACACAGTGTATGTAACAGTCCATACCGGTATAAAAACGCTGATCTGCAGGCGCGTCGGCGATCAACTCAGGGTCAAGCACGATCTGGTCAAAGACGGTGTGGTCGGAATTGATGCCTAATTTTTTTTCGGGGCCGGAAAGAACCGTAGTGCGCGATACTTCGGCGCCGGTTCCCGAAAGGGTGGGGATGCCGACGTGATAGACCGCAGCATTTTTAATAAGGTCCCAGCCCTGATAGTCAGCAGAAGAACCGGGATTTGTGAGCATCAGTGAAACCGCTTTGGCAAGATCCATGGTGCTTCCGCCCCCAATGCCAATGATACCGTCGGGTAAATGGTTCGGGCTGATTTCTAAACAAAAAGCTTTGACTTTGTTTGTCAGTTCATCGACGTACTCTGTCTTGGGTTCATCGTCCACGTTGACCCAGAGAACAAGATCCCGGTCATGAGCCGGTATGCGTTGGGCCAGCTTGCTTTGCATAAAAACATCGTCAATCAGAAAAACCATTAAAGAAGCGGTCTTATTGCGCTTTTGAAAAAGAATGCCGTCGAGCTGGTCAAAGCAGCCGCGGCCGAAAACAACCCGCGAAACCATTTTAAAATTTCGGAACATATGATTACCCTTTTTAATTTGCCCTGAAAAACCTGATCCTCTCAGCTAGGTCAGAGATATCTGGCTCTGCCTTAGAGGTTTGTATTTAAAATCACAAATTCCAAGCACCCCGCCAAAAAGACGGCGGGCAAGCAAATCTCCAGGAAATTCCAAAGTTTGATATTTGATATTTGCTATTTGGAATTTAATTTGCTCCATTTGAGATTAGGTGCACCCTTATGGGGTGAAACCAAATCCGGGT
>JAQBHK010000530.1:0-7371 GCA_032127815.1 Desulfobacterales bacterium | reverse complement strand
AGCAGTATTTGGATAAAAGCTATTTCAAGTTCGACCGTACGCCGTTTTTCATCGAAATGGCCATGCTGGAAAAAAAGTTCAAGCAGGCCGTAGGCCGGAATCAAAAGTTCAAAATGACCATCGCAGAAATGCTAATCAGTTTCCATTTATAACATGAAATACATCGATAGTGACAATCTGGACCGATTACCCGGGAAGAGACTTGAGGCCGGGGATAAATTTGCATTTCATTGCCATCCGCAAGTTGCCTGCTTTAATTTATGCTGCCGGAATCTTACTCTTTTCTTGTATCCTTTCGACGTTGTCCGGCTCAAAAACCGGCTCAACCTGACCTCTGATCAGTTCTTGGACAAATATGTTGATATTGTTTTAAGAGATTCAAATTTCTTTCCGGAAGTGCTCCTGGCCATGTCAGACGACAAAGAGCGTACGTGTCCTTTTTTAAGTGACTCCGGATGCAAGATTTACCCGGATCGCCCGGATACCTGCCGCACCTTTCCCGTGGAACAGGGCGCTCTGTACGATGCCGGCAGCGATACCACCCGCCTGGTCCATTTCTTCAGACCTCCGGATTTCTGTGAGGGGCAACACGAAAATAAATTATGGACAACCGAAGCATGGTCCCGGGATCAGGAAGCTGTGCTTTATAATGAAATGACCTTGCGCTGGTCGCAGCTCAAGCGCCTGTTCCAAAAAAACCCCTGGGGTCGCGAGGGGCCGGAAGGGCCCAAAGCCAAAATGGCATTCATGGCCGTCTATAATATCGATCAGTTCCGTGATTTTTTGCTAAACAGCACCTTTTTGAAACGCTACAAAGTAAAATCCGCCATCCTCAAAAAGATCCGCAATAATGATGTGGAGTTGATGAAATTAGGCTTCCAGTGGGTCAGGTTTTATGTCTGGGGAATTAAAACCAAATACTTCAGGCTCAGATAGTGTCCATTTAGAATTAGAGGATGGACTGTGGAAGGTTTGCTTAAAAGATGAACATCGAATGATGAATAAAAAACCGAATGAAATTAAATTGCAGAGCAAAGCGACATCATTATTCGATGTTCAGTCTGTTCGACCTTTATCTTTCAGAACAACTTAGCGCTCATGGTGCCGATCTGCAGTCGCCTGCTTATAGACTTAGGCGGGACAGGGAACAACCAATGTTAGGAACGATAGTAAACACGCTGGCCATTGTAGCCGGAAGCCTTTTAGGCCTGTTGTTAAAAGGCGGGATACCCCGCAAATATAACGTCACCATGATGCAGGCCATCAGCCTGGCCGTGATACTGGTCGGTTTGCAGATGGCATTAAAATCGAATCAGATTCTGATAGTGATCTTTAGTCTGGCCATCGGCAGTGTCGTCGGTGAATTTTTAAGCATTGAAGCGCGGCTGGACGCCTTGGGACGACGACTCGAAGCCCGGTTTGCAAAAAACGGCCAAGGGATTTCACATGGATTTGTTGTCGCCAGCCTGGTATTTTGTGTGGGATCCATGGCGATCGTCGGATCGTTGGAAAGCGGTTTGACCGGTAATCATCAAACCTTGTTTGCCAAGTCGGCCCTGGACGGCATTGCTTCGATAATTTTTGCATCCACCTTGGGCCTCGGGGTTTTGTTCTCTTCCCTGTCGGTATTCGTCTACCAGGGATTGATAACAATTACCGCAACGATGATCAAAGCGTTTTTGACCCCTGAGGTGATCGGTCAAATGTCGTCCGTCGGCGGCTTACTGATCGTGGCCATCGGCATCAACCTGCTTGAAATCAAAAAAATCCACGTGGGCAACATGCTCCCCGCGGTTTTTATGCCGTTGGTTTACTTTATGTTAAAACAGGTTGTTATGGCCTTAATTTAACGTCCAATCGCGGACATTTATAAAGACACTCCGCCAATGGTGACGAAGGGGCCTTTTTTAATCGCTGTTTTTGGCCGATACTGTAATTTTCCGGCAGGGATACCGGATGATTTCCAAACGCCTCGAGCGGGAAAGACCTCGAATGGTTGAGAAAAAAATTGAATTTCATCGGATCGTGTCTCTTGCCGCTTTCCTGACCGAAATACTGTATGCCGTCGGCGCGGGAGATCGGGTCGCAGGGGTTACCGATACCTGCGACTTTCCGGATGAAGTCAAAGAAAAACCGAATGTGTCGTCCTGGTTTGAACCGGACCTCGAAAAACTAATTGCGTTGGCGCCGGACCTGGTCGTCGGCATGAAAACCGCCCATGGAGCGATTAGATCGACCCTCGAAAGCGAGGGCATCCGGGTGATCCTCGTCAATCCGGCCACAGTGGAAGAAGCCCTCGATGTTATCCTTGCCATGGGTGAAACATTGCGCGAGACAGAACGCACACGGGCCTGTATCCGGCATCTGCGCGGCCGTCTTGCCAGGCTTGATGCAAAGATTAAACCCATCCCTTTTAAGGAGCGTCCCACTGTTGCCCGGGTGCTCGACATTGAAGACGACCGGCTTATCGTCGCCGGACCGTTATCGTTCCAATACGACGTCATATCCCGGGCCGGAGGTCGCAATGTGTCCGGTCACATCCAAGAAGCTTACCCCAAAGTATCTGTCGAACGGTTTTGTCGATGGAATCCCGATGTGGTCTTTTTCTGTGGTTATGACCGGAATTTCATACCCCGGTTTTGTGCAAATAAAAAATGGCGATCTCTCAAGGCTGTTCGATCCGGGCAGGTATACCAATTCGACTGTGCGCTGACCTGTCGGGCCGGCCCCCGCATGGTAGACATGGCGGAGTTGCTTTACCGTTCGATTTATTGAAGAGCTCTGCTGCACTAATTAAAGGAAATTCTCATCACTGATCAGATCATGGCTGACTTGCATCAATGCTTGAAAAGGCCGGAATCGATGCCATTGAATTGAGCGGGGGGCTCCTGAACCTTCCCAATCTTATGAAGGAAGGCACTGATTCCGAAGAGGACGAAGCCGGCTTTAAGAATGAGGCCAAAGCATTCAAAGAAAGAATATCCGTGCCGCTCCTGCTGGTCGGCGGCATACGATCGCTCAGCGTGGCTAAAAAGCTCATAGAAGAAGGATATGCGGATTATATTTCCATGTGCCGTCCCTTTGTCCGGGAGCCTGACTTAATCAATCGCTGGAAATCTGGAGATCGCCGGAAAGCGACCTGCATTTCCTGTAACAATTGCATACAGGAGGCCAGATCGGGTGAGGGCCTACGATGTGTTCCAAAAAAGGCGGAACCTTCCGAGACCTTTTTTCCTGAAATATCAGAGACCGTGCCGGCCAGTCCACCGCTTCCGCCGGGGACTGCCTATCGAATTTCCATCGGCATTGAAGATTGGAATTCGAGTTTTCTGCCCGTTGTGAAGATTGAAACGGTTATCGACGGAAAAGTGACAAATCGCTCAACGTCCTTTCCGCTGGATTACAAAGATCACGAGACGGTCGCCAGAGCGATCGACGCGCTTTTAAAGCAACATAACGCCGTTCATGCAAAAGACTAATGATGGATTTGCCAAGGGTCTGGCACTAGGAGATGCGTTATGCGTATCACATTTATTTTATATTACAGTAGGTTGTCGATATATAGCAGTTATGTAGTCAGTTTAATTATGTAAAGAGTTTAATTCCCATATAATTCCATTTTGTTCCGAAGAATTTAAAAAATCCATATAATTCTTTTTATTCTATCCCCGTTCCATAACGGTATGTTTCCATCTTCACATAAAACCACTTTTATTATTCAATCTATATCATTTTCACAAATTTAAAACACCCATATAGTTCCTCTTATTCCTCAGACGATAGAATTTGCACATACAATGGGTGGGTGGTTATGGAACAGATCATTTGTTGTCACTGCTACGATTTTTTCACACCGAGTCCAAGGCACAAGAATCAACGTTACTGTATGAAGCTGCAATGTCGAAGGGCAAAAAAAGCTGCCTGGAAACGACATAAAATGGCTGCCGACCCGGATTTTAAGTTGGATCAAAAATTAAGTAACAAAAAATGGGCTCAAAACAATCCTGGATATTGGGAAAAATATCGCAAGAGAAATCCGGAGAAAGCTGAAATAAATCGTATACTTCAGACCATACGAAATAGGCGTAGGTCCAATACCCGGAACAAGAATGCAAATACCGATATTCCATTGATTGCAAAGGTAGACACGTCAATATCCAATAATTTCAAAATGGTTGGACAATTTTGGCTAATCCCGGTGATTGCAAAGGTAGACGCGTTAAAAGTTAACATCTTTGAAATTTCAAGCCCTTACCAATGATTGCAAAGAGAGACTCGTTAGGTGAGAGCCGAAAAATATGCTAATCGTGTCACAAATCTTAATAAAAGAAGGGATCGGTCATGATAAAGAAAAAAGTCCTCAACCCCGAACGGATCAGGCACATCGATAACGGCTTTAGCTTTATCCCTCACCGTTTTCTTACCGATGGTTTTTTAGCCTCTTTGAGTCAAAAAGAGCTGCTGTTGTATCTGTTCCTTACTTTAGCTTCAGACCGTAACGGCCTTTCATTTTACAGCTATGATGCGATCTGTACGCTGTTGCAGTTGAACCTGGACCAATATGTCGAAGCCAGAAACAGCCTTATAGACAAAGATCTGATCGCCTTTGATGGAACTCTTTTCCAGGTACTCGATTTACCGGCAAATCCAATCGCCGGTTTAACATCAAAATCTGCCTCCGACTTTGATCAAAAAGAAACTGTGTATCCCATTGCACAGCTTCTCAAGCAGACACTTAAGGATGTTTAGCAGACTGATAAAAAACCATAGACATGTCGACTAACAATACCATGCTTGAGCAGGCCATCAGTGATTACCTGCTGTGGATGATGTCAAACGGATATCCTCTTAAAACTGTGGAAAGTTATGAGAAGATACTGAAGCATTTTCTCACCTTTACAAGTTGCAGGGGAATTGCCTGGTGCGATATCTTTACGTTAGAAACGCTAAATGACTTCCCAAAAGACAGAAGCAAAGTAACGGCCCGTGCAATCAGAGGACTTTCCCGCTATCTTTTTCAGCAAAACCGCATCCCCCGGCCGATACAAAAAAAAGAGTACCAATTACCGAAAATCTATGAAGAGTATTTGGCCTATTATGCAAAAATTCAACAGGTCTCTTATCGGCGAATTAAGCGGATCAGAAGAGTCTTTGCAGCTTTTAATGATTACCTGCAAAGGCATAAAATCGATCTTTCGTCATTAAAGATCGAACAGATAGATGCTTTTCTGGCTCAGTTTTTTGCACCTTTTGCACCGGCAACACGCAAAGCCTACCGCTCAATGATTCGGGGATTTTTAAGATATCTGTATCAGGAGCGCAAAATTATAAAAAGAAATCTTGCCCCACTGGTGGTTGGTGCACCAATGTTCGCTCAGGCAAAACCCCCCTCCTTTCTGCGACCACATGAAGTACAAAAATTGTTTGCCGGCATAGATCTTTCTACCCCCGTCAATATTCGAACTTATGCCACGCTTCAATTGGCCTATGCGCTGGGACTTCGCCCGGATGAGATATGCTCGATCACGCTGGATGATATATCTTTTAGTAGAGGAGAATTGAAGGTTAAGGATCGAAAAACCAAAAACCCTATCATCCTGCCCATACCTGAAAACGTTATCAAAGCTATCGCAGCTTATATTATCGGTGTCAGACCGGAAAGTGAGCACCGAACCCTTTTTTTAAGCCATCTGGCTCCTTTCGGACCAATCTCTCCCACGGCTGTTAATCATAATATCAAAATTTGTATGTGCAAAGTAAACCCTTCTGCATCAGCCTATTGGCTGCGCCACACCTACGCTCAAAATCTTTTGGAGGCCGGTGCTTCCATCTATGAAATCAAAGAAATGTTGGGCCATGACAGTATCGAATCCACCCGAAAATATCTTCACATTCACATAAAACTCATGCGGGAGGTTCTCTTTGATGAAACAATTTGAAAGTTTTCTGACTCCACTAATTCAAGAATATGCTGTTTATCGCCAAAGCTTAGGCTATGCGACCCAGAAAACATTGTCTAATCTTAAAATTTTTGACCGATATGTAAAAGAAAACAAGATCGAACCAGGCTTACTTACGCCCTCATTTTTCCTTGAGTTAAGATCAGATCTGAAAATTGAATCCCGATCGGTTAACGGGGTGCTTTCTTCGATACGCGTTTTCTTCCAATTCCTGGTGCGTAAAGGCATCTATGAACAAAACCCATTGCAGGATATTTCCCCTCTGCCGGAAAACGATATTGTCCCTTTTGTATTTACACCAGAACAAATTGATCAGTTGCTCACGGCAATTTGCAAAAGATTGCGTAAGACCGAATACAGTTACTTAAAAGACCTGTCCCAATACATGGCTGTCCTGCTAATAGCTCGCTGCGGACTAAGAATCTCAGAGCCACTACGGTTGATGCGCAATCATTACCGGCAAGAGGAAAAAACCCTTTATATTGAAAATACCAAATTCAAAAAAGACCGCTTGATCCCTGTCCCTATGGCTGTGGCCACAGATGTTGAAAACTACCTGGCAGTGCGCGACGCCTTGCTTTGTAACGATCACAATCCATACCTTCTTACAGGCTTTAACCAAAAAGGATTAAAGAAAAACACACTTCTTTGGGGCTTTCACCAGGCAGTCAAAGCCATCAGCCTTGACCAGCCAAGACAAGTTATAGCAAATAAAAACTTCAGTTCACCTACACCCCACAGCTTAAGACATTCATTCGCCATAAATACTCTTAAACGTATAAAAGACCGAGGTAAATCTCCTCAGAATGCGCTGCCTGTGCTGGCTACTTATATGGGTCATGTTGAGTATAAACATACGATTAAATATCTTAAAGTTTTAGGCGCCGAGCATCGCCGGCAATTGTTTCAATTTGTTACTTCACAAAAAGAGGATGTATGAGACTTTCAACGTGTATTTATAAATTCTTCGATCAGTACCTTCCGCGCATAAAAGGCAGTAGCAGGGAAACCATCAAAGCATACCGGGATGCTTTTACCATTTTTCTGCCCTTTGCCGCACAGCATCGCGGCATAAAAGTCGACTCCCTCACACTTGACCATCTTTCTTCCGACTTGATCCTGGCCTTTCTCGATTACCTTGAATCCGATCGCGGCAATGCCGGTACAACCCGCAACCAACGGCTGGCCGCCTTAAAATCCCTGGCAAAAATGATGCGGTTTATGTATCCGGAAAACCGAGATGTTGCTGAAAGGATACTGAGCATCCCCCAGAAGCGTACACAAAGAAAGCTAATCGGCTTTTTGTACCCGGATGAAATCTTTAAAGTCTTTCATGGTGTGGACCTTACCAAAAAAAATGGGTTTCGTGATTATACCCTCTTGCACCTGCTTGATGACTCCGGCGCCAGAG
>JAQBHK010000529.1:0-4496 GCA_032127815.1 Desulfobacterales bacterium | reverse complement strand
CATAGGACCAGACTTTGATTTCACCACACAGGGGTGCATCTATCTCAAATGGAGTAAATTAAATTCCAAATAGCAAATATCAAACAAATAACAATACGCGGCGCAAGCGCCTGCGCTGCGCGTGACCGAAATTCAAAAATCCAAACAATATCTCGGCCTGGAAGGTTTTGGTCATCTATCGAGAGCCTCTAGGTCGAACGATTGAATATTGGAATTTGAAATTTATTTGAAATTTGATGCTTGGAATTTGTGATTTTAGACACAAAACTCCAAGGCAGAGCCAAATATCTCTGACCTAGCCCAAAAGACCAGGTTTTTCAGGACTAAATAAAACCGGAACCAAGTATGATTAGATGCAGTAGATGGGACTTTTTACGACGCCATCAAGACCTGCACGGCTAAGATGAAAATATTTATTGCCAAAACTGCAGGCTTCTGCATGGGCGTCCGCAGAGCCGTTGAAATGGTTCTGGACGCACCAAATAAACATGAAGGCCCCATCTTTACCTTTGGACCTCTTATCCATAACCCCCAGGTTCTGAATCTTCTAGAGGAAAAAGGAATATACATCCTTTCCAAAATTCCGGATCGCGGTTCCGGCACAGTGCTTATCAGAGCCCACGGTGTTCCGCCTAAAGCCAAGAAAGATCTCAAAGCAGCGGGCTTTAAAATTATCGACGCGACCTGCCCGCGGGTCATAAAAGTCCAGACCATCATCCGCAAACACGCCAAAAAGGGTTATGCTTCGATCATTGTCGGAGACAAAAATCACCCGGAAGTTATTGGCCTGCTCGGTTTTGCAGGAGAAAAAGGACATGTCGTCGACAACCTCGATGCCCTGAAGTCCCTTGCGCCTTTTGACAGGGCGATTATTGTAGCCCAGACCACCCAGAACATGCAATTTTTTGAAAAAGTAAAAAACTGGGCCGCCCTGGAATATCCTGGTTATAAAATCTTTGATACCATTTGCGATTCAACTGCAAAACGCCAGGCAGAAGTAAGGCAACTGGCCGATGCAGTGGATGCGGTCATTGTCGTCGGAGGCCTCAGCAGCGGCAACACCAGGCGCTTGAATGAGATTGCGCAACAGACCGGGAAACCGACATATCATATCGAGTCAGAATCGGAACTCGATTCAGAGGCCCTTTCCTCGGCACAAAATATCGGGATAGTCGCCGGCGCTTCCACCCCCAACTGGGTTATAAACAGAATATACAGAACCCTTGAAATATTTCCGTATACCAAGAAGCAAAGCTGGCGCAGGATGCTTGTTACCATCCAGCGGACTCTCCTTCTCACAAACATTTATGTATCCATCGGGGCCGGATGCCTCTGCTATGCCTGTACCAAACTTATGGGAATTGCCAACTTCTTTCCCCATGTGCTCATATCCATACTTTATGTTCAGTCCATGCACATTTTGAACAATCTGACAGGTACCAAAGCGGACCGTTACAATGACCCCGAAAGGGCATCATTTTATGATAATAATATGATCCTGCTTTCACTGCTTGCCGTTGTTGCCGGCGGAGCCGGCTTGATAACCGCCTATACTCTGGGAGTGATTCCTTTTTTGATTCTTCTGGCCATGAGCGTCATGGGCCTTTCCTACAATCGGCGACTTATCCCGGGCTGGTTTACCGGCAACAAGCACCGCAGGATAAGAGATGTACCCGGCTCAAAAACCGTACTGATTGCAATAGCATGGGGAGTCGTCACCGCGCTGCTGCCCTCCCTGTCCGGACCAAGCAGCATCAGTCCGGGTACGGCAGCCGTCTTTTTGTGGTCGATCGGCCTGGTCTTTGTGAGAACAGCATTTTTCGACCTTCTTGACACCCAGGGCGACCGCATTGTGGGGAAGGAGACAATCCCTATACTGCTGGGAGAAAAGCGCACGATAAGTTTGTTGAAAGCGATGCTCTTTTTTGTTTTGGCTGCTTTAATAGCATCGAGTGCACTGCATCTGACTTCAAACCTCGGGTTTGCGCTTGCAATCTGCCCCATCTTTGTATTTATTGTGCTTTCAGCCCACCAAAGAGGCCATATGCTGCCCGGGACCCGGCTGGAATTTCTGGTGGAAACCAACTTTATTATGGCGGGTATGGTTGCATTTGCATGGTCGGTGCTCATTGGTTAACGCTATCTGTCTATACACTAACGTTGCATTAATCTGTATACTTAATTATGAGGATAGGCACAAGACAGTCTCTTTTACAAGATTGATGCTGGATGCTTGATACTAGATGCTGGATATTCAGGAATGCTCTAATAGTGAGGTCCCAAAACATCTAGTATCCAGGAACCAGTATCCGGAATCAGCCAATACTGGCAATGGTTTTCGTCATACCGGCCTATATTGAATACATAATTTTATGCAGCAAAATATCGGATACTGGATTCTGGTCTCTGGATACTGGATAAAATGATGAGTTCCTTATTTTCCTATCCAGCATCGATCATCCAGTATCAAGAATCGAGGAGCCTCGTCGGTTTGCTCACGCCTACGGTGGAATGCAGATCGGGGAAACAAAACTCCGCCGAAATTTTAAGGAGATATCGATTATGAACCCAAAAAGGCTACTTATCGTTGGTGGGGTTGCCGGCGGTGCATCATGTGCTGCCAGAGCGCGCAGGCTATCTGAAGATACTGAAATTATTATTTTTGAACGCGGGCCTTATGTCTCTTTTGCAAATTGCGGCCTTCCTTATTATGTAGGGAACGTCATCACTAAAGAAAGATCTCTCTTTATGGCCTCGCCGCAGCTTTTCAAAAAACGGTTCAATGTCGATGTGCGCACAGAAAATTGCGTGCGCCGCATTGACCGCGAAAAGAAAGAGCTTGAGGTTGAAGATTTGAAAACCGGCGAGCTGTACCGTGAACGTTATGACGCCCTTGTGCTTTCGCCCGGAGCGGCAGCGTTAAGACCGAATCTGGAAGGCATCGATCTTGCTGGTATTTTTACTTTGAAAACCATTCCGGATACACGTAAAATCATCGATTGGATCACTACCAGAGATGTAAAACAAGCCGCGGTTGTCGGCGGCGGATTTATCGGACTTGAGATGGCCGAAAACCTCAAAGTGCGCGGAATCGATGTCACCATAATTGAAATGCTGCCCCAGGTTATGCCTTCGCAGGACCCTGAGATGGCTAGTTTTATTCATGATCATCTCGCAGCTAAAGGTGTTTCACTATGTTTGGGGAGTCCTGTTAAAGGATTCAAACAAAATAGCGCTGAAACGATCGACATCATGCTTGAATCCGGCCGCAAAGTCTCGGCCGACATGGTTATCCTCGCCATTGGTGTTCGTCCCGAGGTTGAGCTTGCCCAAAAGGCCGATCTTGACATCGGTGATCTTGGCGGAATTATGGTGGATGATCAGTTGCGTACCAGTGATGAAAGTATCTGGGCCGTCGGTGATGCCGTTGAGGTTAATAATTTCGTCACCGGGGCCCAGAGCCTGGCGCTGCTTGCAGGTCCCGCCAACCGCCAGGGCCGCATAGCGGCTGATGCAATTATGGCAAACGAAATGCCCCATCCTCATCGGTTTCGAGGAACACAGGCAACCATTGTTTGCGGCGTCCTGGGGCTGACAATCGCCTCCACCGGCATATCCGAAAAAATATTAAAACAACTCAACCATAACCGTGAGCTGCATCCTTACGAAAAAGTGTATCTCCATCCGGACCACCATTCCGGATATTATCCCGGCGCCAAGACGATTACCATCAAATTGCTGTTTTCACCGCAAACCGGAAGAATCCTTGGTGCTCAAGCGGTGGGCGAAGAAGGAGTTGAAAAAAGAATCGATGTCATCGCCATGGCGATTCAACAACATGGAACCGTTTTCGATCTTGAGGAAGCCGAATTATGCTACGCACCCCAATACGGTGCCGCCAAGGACCCCGTCAACCTGGCAGGCATGATCGCATCCAATGTACTGCGAGGGTATGCGCGGATTGCCCATTGGGAAAACCTGGCCAAATCTGATGCTTTCCTTCTCGATGTTCGCGAACCCAAGGAGTTTGCTGAAGGATGCGTTGAAAACGCCGTCAACATACCACTGGGCCAGTTGCGCGAGCGTATCACGGAACTTCCCCGCGACCGCGAAATATGGACCTACTGCTTTGTAGGGCAGCGATCATATTTTGCGCAGCGCATGCTTACCCTGCACGGCTTTACGGCCAGAAACGTTTCCGGTGGTTTTTTGATGTACCAGGCCGTTAAGAAGGTGCAAAGCGCCGGCTTGGAAACTACATAGTGCTCACAATCTATCTGATGGACATCCAACGTGCTTGTTTTGGATTCGTGGATGGACACTAGCTTTAATACTTTTGTCTTATTCGAACGATTTTTTAATTTTGCAGTAGCAACTGAATATAGATTTTTTTATCAACAGCAGTCATTAACGGGAAGTCAAAGAGCTTTTGCAGCTTTGTGTTGAAGTGTCAGTGGACGAAGATGGTTTGGCAGCGGTCAAAATCTGGATTTACT
>JAQBHK010000528.1:0-5447 GCA_032127815.1 Desulfobacterales bacterium | reverse complement strand
ATGTCAAGATGTTATAACCTTTGAACCTAGTACCCTGAACCCTGAACCGATCAGTTTAGGTTTAATTAAGTTCGCCGAAGGCGGACATTATATAAAATTGCAAAGCGATTTTATTAAAGGAGTTGAGCAATTGGCAGATCTACTTGGAGAAATGAGAAGAACCCACACCTGCTGCAAGCTGGGTGCAGCCGACGTCGGCCGGGAAGTGGTGCTGATGGGATGGGTGCAGCGCCGCAGAGATCATGGCGGAGTCATCTTTGTCGATTTACGGGACCGCAACGGCCTAACCCAGGTCGTCTTTAATCCAACCGTGGATCAAAAGATCCATGCTAAGGCCCATGAGATTCGGAATGAATATGTGCTGGGTGTGCGCGGCAGAGTGGAAAAAAGACCCGCGGGTATGACCAACCCCAAGATGGTTACCGGCGAGATTGAAGTCATGGTGACGGAGTTGAAAATATTAAATGCAGCTCAAACCCCTCCTTTTCTAATCGAGGATGCTATCGATGTGTCGGAAATGATTCGCCTGAAATTTCGGCATATCGACCTGCGCCGCCCCCAACTTCAAAAAAATATTATCCTCAGACATAAAGCCGCCCTGGCGGTGAGGCAGTATCTGAACGGACTTGGTTTTCTGGATATTGAAACGCCGGTGTTAACCGGCAGCACCCCTGAAGGCGCCCGAGACTATCTGGTGCCCAGCAGAGTTAATCCGGGACAGTTTTATGCCCTACCGCAGTCGCCCCAGATTTTTAAGCAGCTTTTAATGATATCCGGATTTGACCGCTATTATCAAATTGTGCGCTGCTTCAGAGATGAGGATCTGCGAGCGGACCGTCAGCCGGAGTTTACCCAGATTGATCTGGAAATGTCCTTTGTAGGCGAAGAGGATGTCATGCAGGTGACGGAAGGGCTGATGAAACACATCTTTATGGATGTTATGGGGCTTGAAATTAAAATCCCCTTTGCTCGTATGCCATATACCGATGCCGTCGACCGCTTCGGCCTTGACAAGCCGGATCTCCGATTTGGGCTCGAACTGCAAGATGTCTCTGACATTGTCGCCGATTCAGGGTTCAAACTCTTTTCAGGCGCCGTAAAAAAAGGAGGCGTCGTCAAGGCGCTGAATGCCAAGGGCTGTATCGATTTTTCTCGAAAAGAGATTGACGATTTGACCGCTTTTGTGGCGATTTATCGAGCCAAGGGCCTGGCGTGGATAAAGATCCGGGAAGATGCCTGGCAGTCTCCCATTGAAAAGTTTTTCACAAAAAGCGAAAAAGAAGCATTGGCCGAGCGCCTGGACATAGAGCCCGGCGATCTGATTTTTTTTGTGGCTGATCATCCCAAGATTGCCAATGAAGCTCTGGGTTATCTTAGAAACCTTTTAGGTAAAAAGCTGAACCTGATAGACGAAAATGAGTTCAGTCTTGTATGGATTACCCGTTTCCCGCTGCTGGAATACAATGAAGACGAAGGCCGGTATCAGGCCCTGCACCACCCGTTTACCGCTCCTTTGGAAGAAGATTACGCCTTGCTCAAAGATGAGCCCCTGGCAGTCAGATCCCGCGCGTATGACCTTGTGTTAAACGGCTCTGAAATCGGAGGCGGCAGTATCCGTATTCATGATAAGAATATTCAGGAAAAGGTATTTGAAGCCCTGGGCATGGACCGGACGACCTACGAAGCGAAATTCGGATTCCTGCTTTCAGCGCTGGAATCCGGTGCGCCGCCCCACGGTGGTGTTGCCCTGGGATTTGATCGGTTGGTGATGATCCTGTGCGGGCAACCGTCTATCCGTGACGTCATTGCTTTTCCAAAAACCCAAAAAGCGGCCTGCCTGCTCACCGATGCGCCGGCTGAGCCGGACAAAAAACAGCTGGCCGAGCTTTTTTTAAAGATCACGAAGAGCTAAACTCAGTAAATATCCTAATCCAGAGGGCCAGGCTTTGGATTACCTCTGGAGGGGATTTATTGAATTATTGAAATTACAAATACCAAAATACAAATATCAAACAATTTCCAATGTCCGAAATTCGAAATTCCAAACCTTCCTCATCCTAAAAGATTGAATATTGGAATTTGATGCTTGGAGCTTGTGATTTTAGATACAAATCTCCAAGGCAAAGGCATTGGCCTCTGACCTGCTCAAAGGACCATGTTTTTCAGTGCAAAACAAATCGTGGATATGGAGGAAGACTTACATGCCGCAACCGAAAAATGCCATGGAAATCTTTCGGCATCTCGAAAAGTCGAATTGCCGGGAATGCAGGGAAAAGACATGTCTCGCATTTGCCGGCGCGGTCTTTACGGGTCAAAGAAAGCTCGAGGAATGCCCGCAACTGGATCGAGAAACCATTGACCGGTTATCCGGAGAATCCGAAAATCAGACTGCGGCTGAACCCGCACGAAGTGAATATCTGCAAGATCTGAAAAATGAAATCGCCGACATTGACCTTGCAGCCGCAGCCCAAAGAATAGGAGCCCGGTTCTCGGACGGCAAGCTGATGCTCAAGATATTAGGCAAAAGCTTCAGCGTTGATACAAAGGGGAATCTTTCCGCTGACATCCACATCAATGCGTGGGTGGTCATACCGCTTCTCAACTATGTTCTCTACGCCCAGGGGCTGCCGGTTTCAGGCAACTGGGTTTCCCTGCGGGAGCTGAAAGAAGGAACGGAACGGTACCCGCTTTTTAAGAGGCGCTGCGAAGATCCCATGAAACGAGTGGCAGACGTCTATACCGGTCTTTTTGACGACATGGTCCACGTTCTCAGCGGGAAACAGGTGGCAAAGCAATTCGAATCAGACATATCCGTGATTCTGTATCCTTTGCCCAAAGTGCCTGTCATGGTATGCTACTGGTCGCCGGAAGAAGGTCTCGAATCGAACCTCAATATTTTCTTCGACGAAACAACGGACAAGAATCTCGACATCAACTCCGTCTTCACGCTGGGAGTCGGCCTCACACAAATGTTCCAAAAAATCGCCCTGAGGCACGGGTTTCCTGAGGGTGTATAAGATAATTTACACGCAGAGCGGGGTGGTCATTGATTATGCCGCCAGCATAAGCCGCGCTTCCACAATATCCCAAGGCACTTCCATTTTATTGTCTTTTGTTTTACCAATCAGTCCGATAAGTTCCAACCGACGCACATCTGTATGGACATTTTTGTAATCGCGCCCCAGTTCATTCGCTAAAGCACGTATGCTCATGGGACCGGTTGTCCGCAGTGTCTTCAGCAATACCCACCGTCCTGTAGTAAGTGTTTTAAGAAGCGTCTCCAGGTTTTCAAAAGACAGCCGATGCTCGGTCTCAACCTTATCATCGTGTTCGGCGCGCTTCCAAGCGTCAATAAAACCTTTGGCAGTGCCTGTGGCATCGCCAACTCCGATTTGAATTTGTTTCTTCATTTTTATCCTGTCCTTGATTTTTCAATCTCATTAAGGAAATCTGCTACCAAGGTTTCCACGTCTTTAAACTGATAGTGTTCTTCCTTGCCTTTAATGTGCCTGTGATCGCCTTTGCCTGACTCGTTGTCGTAACGAACTATACAGGTACCATCAGCAAGTCCGTAATAAAGGCGATACTTCAATCCATAAGGTCGATCTAAAGACTTTTTTGGAAGTTGCCAGAGAACCATCTCCCGAACAGCACCATCAGCATAGATAAATTTCTCATGATAGATCAACTTGGCCTTCATATGGTGCTTTATACCATATGTCAAAACAAAAGTAAATATCAAATTTATAGAACAGTCTGTGCAGGTTTTAGGTAAGATTTGATCCTATATGTTCCAAAGCAGCTTTTTATTTTACCTGACCCCCTCAAAATGGGTAAATGTTTCCAATACCACCCATCATAATAATCTATTTTTGATAAAATTTTAATGTTAAACACTATTATTTGAAATTCCTGATAATTTTGTGTTATTAAATTGGAGCACTATTGGCGAGGAGTGCTCGGGGATGGATAACTGCAATTGAAACAACTTATCAATGACCTAAATATTTTGAGATACCTCAATACCATATCATCACATTTTTTCTCAATACAGTATTCTTCAAAATGCTCAAATGGAATGTCGAACTTCATTTCACAAAAAAGGGCGGCCTAAATGGCCGCCCTTTGCCGGAGTCCTCGACCTCATAGCTCAGGGAGGGTAAGAGCCATAAGGCATCACAACAATGCTGCTATTTCACGCGACCCTCTCGCCAGGCCTTAATGAGATCGTCGTAGTTAACCGTCTCACCTTGCGGTTTCTCATTGACCTTAGCTTTGGGCGAGCCGGGCTTGTTCAGCCAGTAGGATTCGTCCCTTTTTTCGTTCATCTTTGGACCTAATTTGCCCTGTACGCCTGCGCGCGCGATTCGCTCCAGTACTTTATCCTGCTCTTCGGCGAGATGGTTCATAGCCGCAGATACGGTCACCTCACCGGAAACCGCCTCGCCGATATTTTGCCACCACAGCTGTGCCAGCTTAGGATAATCAGGCACGTTGGTCCCGGTTGGCGTCCAGGCAACACGCGCCGGGCTGCGGTAAAACTCCACCAAGCCGCCGAGTTTCGGTGCACGATCAGTAAACGACTGGTGCCGTATATCGCTGTCGCGGATGGGCGTCAGGCCCAGGTGGGTTTTCTTCAACGACGTGGTTTTGGCCACGCAGAACTGCGCATAGAGCCATGCGGCCTTACGGCGTTCGAGCGGCGTGCTTTTCATAAACGTCCAGGACCCGCAATCCTGATAGCCCAGCTTCATCCCCTCTTCCCAGTAGGGACCATGGGGCGAGGGGGCCATGCGCCATTTCGGAGTCCCGTCCGCGTTGACCGTCGGGCCCGGTTCGACCATGGCCGGAAGGAATGCCGTGTACCAGAAGATCTGCTGGGCCACATTCCCCTTGGCCAAGACCGGCAGGGACGTGTAGAAATCCATCCCCAGGGAACCCGGAGGGGCGTATTTCCGGAGCCATTCCATGTACTTGCGCAGGGCGTACTTGGCTGCCGGACCGTTGGCGGCACCACCACGGGCGACGGTTGCACCTACGGGGCGGTTGTTCTCATCTACACGGATGCCCCATTCGTCCACCGGTTTGCCATTGGGAATCCCTTTGTCGCCGGCACCGGCCATGGACAGCCAGGCATCGGTAAAACGCCAGCCCAGATCCGGGGCCTTCTTGCCGTAGTCGGCGTGACCGTAAATGGCTTTCCCATCGATTTCCTGGATGGTCTCGCTGAAGAACTCGGCAATATCTTCGTAGGCCGACCAGTTGACCGGTACGCCCAGCTCATAACCGTAGATTTTCTTGAACTTCTCTTTAAAATCCGGACGGTTAAACCAGTCATAACGGAACCAATACAGGTTGGCGAACTGTTGGTCCGGAAGTTGGTACATCTTGCCGTCCGGTCCTGTGGTGAAGGACTTTCCCATGAAATCGTCTACGTCGAGCGTCGG